>DASTFG010000314.1:0-4346 GCA_035708785.1 Anaerolineales bacterium | reverse complement strand
ACTACTTTGCTCAGGTGAGAAACCTAAATCAATGGCAAGAAAAATCAGCCTCTCCATAAGGCTGATTCGCGAGGGCATTTTACCTGTGAAGTCCAGATTTGGCAAGATTTTTATCAAAAAATTGATATATATTCGCCGTTGCGAAGCCTCGTTCTGCAGCGAGAGGTTAGCATTATTTCCTGATTTTCTTTCCCCGGCTGCCGTGATAGCTGGGAACCGTGATGGCATAGATCGAACACAACCGCCCGTCCAGGAGCCTGGAGCGGATGCGAGCGTCCATCTCATCCAGCGAATCGGCCGTTGTAATGACCGTGGGCAGTTCCCGGTTATAGCGATAATTGAAGAGCTGGTACAGCTTCTCGCGTACCCAGGGTGTCATAGACTGGGTGCCCAGGTCGTCGAGTACGAGCAAGGGAGCAGTGCGCACTTCCTCGAAACGGCGGTCGAAGGCGACATTACTGTTTGGGCTGAACGTTGCCCGCAGGTGATCGAGCAGGTCGGGAACCATGATAAAGAGCGGCGGATCCCCTAAACCTGCGCGGTAGTTGGCAACGGCCGCGGCGAGATGCGTCTTACCGGATCCATAGCCTCCCAGGAAGACCAGCCAGCCCTTTGGCTTCTCTGAGTAGGCATGCGCGGCTTTCAGAGCCTTTTGCAGAGACTTGATTTCATCCGGCTGTAACCCTTCGTGCGTGCGGTCTTCGAAAGAGCCAAATGTTTTATTCGTCATCAGATCGAGGGAGGAAAGCTCGGGGTGCCCGGTATCGTCCATGGGGTGGCGGTAGTCGGGGGCATTGATCCGGACATCGGTCACCAGTTCGGGGTCGGTCAAGCGCGAACGTATGCGTGCCTCGATCTCTTCCAAACTGAGGTTCGTCGTCACGACCAGCGGCAGCTTATTGATATATCTGAAATTGACGATCTGGAACAATTTCTCCTGGGCCCACGCGGTGGCGTTCTGTGTGCCGAAATCATCCAAGACCAGGAGCGGTGCGCTGCGGATCTCCTCAAAGCGTCTCTCGAAAGTCGTGTCTTCGCTGTCGTAGGAAAACCGGAGCATATCGAGCAGGTCAGGCACAGTGAGAAACAAAGTTGGCACGCCCATCCCGACGGCATAGTTCGCGATCGAGGCGGCCAGATGCGTTTTGCCGCTCCCATAACCGCCCCGCAGCAAAAGCCAGCCGTTCAGGCTTTTTGCATAATGCCGTGCCTGGTTGAAAGCCATCTCCAGGGAATTGGCCTGCATCTCCCCGAGACCTTTACGGCCGCGCGGTTGAAAGGATTCAAACGTCAGCCCTCTTAGCTCGTCGAGATGGCTGAGAGAATACAGGCGATTGCGGACCTGCTCGCTGACATCTCGCTGGCGGCAGACACAGACCTGCAGACGGCCAAAGTTCGGATGGTCCACCGGAACATCCTCACGCAGATAGCCCTGTCCGCCGCAATGCGGGCAGTTCGGGTCGCCGAGACTAGTGCTCGATGTAGTCGGCGTATTCACCCTGGATGTATTTGCGACGATCTTTTTCAGCGTCTCGTCTATCTTGCTTTTCGGCACGGCCTTCTTCCTTCCAGCGTCTTAAGATGGCTTCACAGTATTTCCAGTTCCGCTTATTATTCTTGACTGCCAGCTCGATCGACTCCGCGATCCATTCCGCGGAGTATTCTTCTTCCGCATCCTTGAGCGCGTCCGCGATCAGCGGTGTGAGCGGACCGATGTTCTCTTCATACAACTTGAATATATTTGGACGTTCCACCGGTGGGATGAAATCCATCACCTCGGGATTCCACTTTCCACTTTCCAGCGCCTGAAAGACGGCCCTGCCTCTCGGAGAATTCAGCAGAAAATATAATGTCGCATCTTTCCGCACCTTCAATAGGCTCCCGCGCTCGACGGCCTTTTCCAGCCCACGCCTGATCTTATTCGCAGACAGCCCCAGCCGCTCTGGGTCAAAATCCACTTCACGAAGTGCGCGGAATGGCCCTTCCATATGCTCGATCCACCAGATGGCATAGAGCGTGACCTTCAGCTCGTCTATATCCTTGATCTCTTTCAGCAGGGCCCGAAAGAACGAATCAGGGACCGGTGTCAGGGTTTCCGCGTCGGTGAAGCCTGTGAAATCACTCATTGAATTTCATGTGTCGTGTGGCTGCGTTCTCGAACTTTGCCAGCGCGTTGCGGAAGATCAGCTCCACACTTCCGACAGGACCATTGCGATGCTTTGCGACGATGATCTCGGCCACGTTCTGCTTATCCGTTTCCTTTTCATACTGGTCGGGACGGTAGATGAACATCACGATGTCGGCGTCCTGCTCCAGCGATCCCGATTCTCTCAGATCGGAAAGCACCGGGCGTTTGTCCGAGCGCTGTTCAACGGCGCGCGATAACTGTGCCGCAGCCAGGACGGGGACATTCAGCTCGCGCGCCAGGATCTTGAGATTACGCGAGATATAGGAAACCTCCTGCACCCGGTTGTCATTGCGGGTGTCACCCCCCATCAGCTGGAGATAATCGACAATGACCAGGTCCAGCCCAAACTCCATGTGCAGGCGGCGGCACTTCGTCCGCAGCTGCAGCGGCGTGATGGCAGGGGTATCATCGAGAAACATGTGGGTATCCCCGAACACCTCGATGGCATGGGTGAATAGAGGCCATTCATTGTCCGCGAGCTTGCCTGTCCGCAGGCGCTGTGAATCGATGCCGGTTTCCTGCGCGATCAGGCGCTGTACCACCTGCTCATTCGACATCTCGAGCGAAAAGATCGCCACGTGTTTTTTATGCGTCAGGGAGGCGTTCTTCGCGACCGAGAGCAGGAACCCCGTCTTGCCCTGGCCAGGGCGTCCGGCAATGATCAGCAGGTCGGAGGGCTGCAGGCCGGTCAGCATTTTATCGAGGTCGATAAAGCCGGTCGGGACGCCGTAAAACTCTTCAGGACGTTTGGCGAGATCGTCGATCCGGTCGTAGTATTCGCTCAGGACGGACGAGATCGGCTGGAGGTCGTGCTTGAGGCGCCGCTCGCTGACGTTGAAGACGGCCTTTTCGGCCTCATCCATCACATCGCTGACGTTCGTCTGCTCGTTGTAGGAGATTGACGCGATCCGGTTCGCCGCGTTGATCATCTTGCGGCGGATGGAATGGGCCTCCACAATCCGCCCGTAGGATTCCGCGTTGAGGGAGGACGGCACCTGGTTGACAAGTGAGGTCAAATAGGCCGGCCCGCCGATTTCGCCGAGTTGTCCGCGGCGGTCCAATTCGTCGGAAACCGTCAGTAGATCGATCGGGATACGCTGTTCGTGCAGGCTGGTAAACGCATCCCAGATCCAGCGATGCCGGTGGATGTAAAAGTCGTCCGCATTCAAAAATTGAGCTACGTCGTAATAGACTTCGGGATTAATGAATACCGCCCCAACGACGGCTTCTTCTGCTTCTCGGTTGTGAGGGATGCTTGGCGTGGCGGGGGCGGTGGTCTGTTCAGGGGGCAGGTAATCGGTCATTTCTTCTTCGGTTTTTTCGGTTTATTAGGAGGTGAATCCTCATCGGGTTCATCCTTATCATTTTCGTCAAGCTCGAGCTTTTCCAGGAAGTCCTCGAAGACGGACAGGCGCTCGGCGCCTTCCTTGGTCAGCGGGGCCGGTTCTCGTTTCTCAGGCGGCGTGCCGTCTTCGGGCATATCCTCTTCGGGAATAATCCCCGCCGCGTCCATTACGCTTGGATCGACAAGGATCGGCACGTGCGCCCTGACCGAGAGGGCAATCGCATCGGAGGGGCGGGAATCCACATTGACTTCCTTGCCGTTGACTTCTGCGACAATATTCCCGTAAAAAATCTCTTCCTGCAATTTGACGATCTCGATCCGTAGAATTCGTGCGTTGAAGGCCCCAAAGACATTCTTGAGCAGATCATGGGTCAGTGGGCGGATCATCTCCACTTCCTGCAGGGCGATCGTGATCGCCTCTGCTTCATAGGGTCCTACCCAGATGGGGAGGTAGCGTTCCGAGTCGAGTTGCTTCAACACCACCAGCCGCTGGGGTGTCATCAGATGCACACGGACACTATCAATTTGGACTTCAATCATATCAGGCATGGCAACTCCAAGAGTTACCATTTTAGCATAATCGAGGTCGAATGTCATCTTGTTGCAGGATTTATCAAATGAGACTATAATGTGCTCTTGCCAATTGGGGCGAGGTACGGTCCGGATAGCCTGTGGCGCTTGTAGCGCCAAAGTCCGGAATGCCTGGTCCCAAACCATTTTCATCATCGGGGCGTGGCGCAGCCCGGTAGCGCGCTTGCATGGGGTGCAAGAAGTCCCGAGTTCAAATCTCGGCGCCCCGACAGGAAAGACTCC
>DASTFG010000313.1:0-5596 GCA_035708785.1 Anaerolineales bacterium | reverse complement strand
CCCCCGGTCAGGAAGAGGATCGGGAAGAGTCCGCCCGTCTGGCCGGCAAGCACGTTGACCAGCTGCATTTGCGTGCTCAGCATATTCTGTCCATCGATGGGCATGAGCACCGCGCACAATTCCATGCGGATCTTGCGGGTGGTGCTGGTCTTATTGGCGACCGTCACACGTCCGCAGACCGCATTAGACTGGGGAACCCAATACTCGGCTGTAACGTCTATATTCTTTAAAGGAGAGTAGTCGAGGATGAGAAAATTCGGATAAAATCGGCGGACGGTCGGCGGCAGGGCAAAGTCCGCTGGATCGCTCACGGAGATTTTGCCTTCGCTGAAGCGCAGAAAAATCCGCATGGACTTGGCGCGTAAGCCATACGTCGTCCGCAGGGAGAGGGCGGCCGGTTCTCCACCCCCAAAGACGAGTTCCCAGATCTGATCGTTGAGATAGTCGGGAATGGAGAGGCGTGAATCTGCTGCCAGCGTAAGATAGAGCGGGTCGCCGGGCGCAAGTGACCAATCGCGCATATATGTATTGTATAGGCAGACTGTCAAGAGGTCAAAGGGTATAATTTAGTCCCAAACACCGCGATGGTCGAGTAGCCCTGCGGTTTTTGCAGGGCATATCGAGACCATCCACCGCAACTAAAGAAGGTATCGGTGGTCTCGATACATCCTTCGCCGTACACTCGACCACCGAAGTTGAAATTAGGAGACTACTCACCCATGGGCCTCTACTTTGAAGAATTCAGCGTCGGTCAGAGCATCGTGACCGGGAAGCGGACGGTGACTGAAAATGACATTATGACTTTTGCTGCGCTGTCCGGCGATGACAATCGCATCCATACCGACCCGGAGTTCAGCAAGACAATGCCTTTTGGCAGGCAGATCGCGCACGGCATCCTGGGCCTGGCGATCGCTTCGGGCCTTGCCTGGCAGACAGGCATCCTGGATGGCACGGTGATCGCATTTCGCGAGATCAGTGAGTGGAAATTCGTTGCGCCTGTTTTTATCGGAGATACCGTCCAGGCGGAGATGGAGGTGACCGAGACCAAAGCCTTGCCGCGCATCGGCGGGGGCGCGGTCACCATTAGTTTTCGATTGAAGAATCAGAAGGATGAGGTTTGCCACCGCGGCATATGGAACGTGCTGGTGATGAGCAGACCAAAGTAGATCATGACTGAAGAAGAAAAAAGAGAAGAAGAGAACAAAAAGCATATACGCCGGTTATTGGATTCGGAAGCCGAGACACGGCCAGATACACCCGTTGAGCCAGGGAAGAACGAGCCTTCCGATCCAATGGCCACCACGCGGGCCAGTACGCCACAACGCACACCTCCACACCGTATTCCATTGGATAAGGACAATATGCCCCTGCCGCGCCGCGTCGATGAGCTGGACCTGGATGCGACGCGCGTCTCGCCTGTTGCCTATGAAGCGTCGAGCCGCCCGAGGAGCGCGCCGACGCGCGTTGCGCCGCCCATCCAGCGGCCGGTGCAGCCGCCCATTGCGAGCCGGCCCGTTCCTGCCGCCTGGAGGCGCGGGTGGGGAGGCTGTCTTCTGCGCGCATTCATTGCTGCTCTTTTCGGTATCGTCATCTTTGCCCTGATCGCCGGGACAGGCTTGCTTTTCTCATATTATTCGATTGCACGCACACTGCCGAGCGTAGAGGATCTGCAGGCCCGCGCCTCTCAATTCGAGACCACCCGCATCCTGGACCGGAATGGGAATTTGCTTTATGAGATTCTCGACCCCACTGCGGGACGGCGCACCTATGTGACCCTCGACCAGATCTCTCCGGTTCTGATCGCGGCGACGATCGCGACCGAAGACAAGGACTTCTATAATCACCCGGGCTTCGATCCGTGGGCGATCTCGCGCGCCCTCTGGGAAAACTACCGTACCGGCGGAGAGGGCGGCGGTGCGTCGACGATCACACAACAACTGGCGCGCGCGCTTTTGCTCTCGCCTGAGGAACGCGCCCAGCGGACCTATTCGCGCAAAGCGCGTGAGATCATCCTCGCGGCGGAAATCACGCGGCGCTATTCCAAGGATGAAATCCTTGAGCTATACCTGAATGAGATCTATTACGGCAACCTGGCCTACGGAATCGAAGCTGCCGCCGAAACCTATTTCGGAAAGACGGCCAACCAGCTGGACCTGGCTGAAGCATCCTTCCTGGCAGGGCTCCCACAATCCCCTTCGGTGTATGACATTTACACGAACCGAGATGTGACCCTGGTGCGCCAGCAACAGGTGCTCGTGTTGATGTATACCCTCAGCCAGCAGAACGGATGTATCGAGGTCAGCAACAGCGAGGTTCCGGTCTGCGTGGACCAGGTCGCTGCTGCAAATGCAGCCAATGAGATGAAGACGCGCGTATTCAATTCGCCGAATGTCAATGCACGCTACCCGCACTGGGTCAACTTCGTCCGCTCGCAGCTGGAGGAGCAATACGACGCGCAGACCATCTATCGCTCCGGTTTCATTGTTTACACAACACTTGAACCCACGCTTCAAGATGAAGCCCAGCGCCTGGTTACTGAACAGGTCGCCCTGCTGGCCGACAAGAACGCGCACAACGGCGCACTGGTCGCCATCAAGCCTTCCACAGGCGAGATCCTTGCCATGGTCGGCTCACCGGATTTCGACAACGAGGCGATCTCCGGACAGATCAACATGGCCGATAGTCCCACGCGCCAGCCTGGTTCGTCCATCAAGCCGATCAACTATATTGCTGCTTTCGAGAAAGGCTGGACGCCTGCTACCTTAATCTGGGATGTGCCCAGCGAGTTTCCACCCTCGGGTGATCCCAATGACCCGCGTGAGCCATACCGGCCTGTCAACTACGATGGAGATTTCCACGGGCCCGTTACAGTCCGTACTGCACTCGCCAACTCGTTCAACGTTCCCGCTGTCAAGACCCTTGATTTCGTCCGTATCTATGACGACCCGAATACGCCGCAGCGGGACGGCATGATCGCGATGGCGGAACGGCTGGGCATCACCAGTTTTACCAGGCCAGATTACGGCTTGTCCCTGACGCTCGGCGGGGGCGATGTCAGCTTATTGGAATTGACCTCCGCCTATTCCGTGTTCGCGAACGGCGGCAAAAAGGTCCCGCCTGTTGCGATCCTGAGGATCGTCGATTTCAGAGGCAACGTGATCTATGAATACCAGCCTCCACCGCCGGAACAGGCCATCCGCCCTGAGCACGCGTTCCTGATGTCATCCATCCTATCCGATAACGAAGCCCGCGCCTGGATGTTCGGCCGTAACTCTCTCCTCAACCTTCCGTTTCAGGTGGCTGCAAAGACCGGTACCACCAATGATTTCCGCGATAACTGGACGCTGGGCTATACGCCCGACCTGGTAACAGGCGTCTGGGTGGGCAATGCCGATTACACACCCATGGTGAACACAACCGGGCTTTCTGGCGCGGCGCCCATCTGGTCGGCGTTCATGCAGTATGCCGTGCCGGCCGTCAGTGGAGGCAACCCAACGCCGTTCGCCGTACCGGGCGGTATCATTCAAAGGACCATTTGTTCCATTTCCGGCACCGAACCCTCTCAGTGGTGCCGGGGCGGGCAGCGCACCGAATTTTTCGCGGCCGACCAGCCGCCGCTGCCTGCTTCACAGGATCTGCTGCGCGAAGTCACGATCGATACATGGACCGGGCTGATCGCGGGCAACGCGTGCCCGGACTTCGTCGAAAACGAGCTGGTCATGAACGTCAGCGATCGATGGGGGCGCAACTGGCTGCGTTCCGGTGAAGGGCGGAGCTGGCTCGAAGCGCACGACCTGCCGCGCAACCCGTTCTTTGCGCCCGACCGTGAGTGCAGCGCCTCAGACCCCCGCCCCGTGCTGCAGTTCACCAGCCTGAATAACGGCACGGTTGTCACAGAGACGACGCTGCCCATTAACGGTATCATCGATGTCCAGAACGGCAGTTTTACCTTCTGGCGTCTCGAGTATGGCATCGGTCCCGATCCCGCGCAGTGGACTGCCCTGATGGAAGCGGATAGGCGGATTCCTGATTCCTCCCTGATCTATACATGGGATGTAGGGAATATTCAGGAAAGTGTTATTACCCTGCGGCTTACGCTTTTTAACGATCAGGACCGCTCTGTTGAGCGCCGGGTCACGATCAGCCTCAACCTCCCCACGCCGACTCCAACCATCACTCCCAGCCCGACTCCGTTTGTGCCAACGGATATTCCCACAGAGACGTCTGTTCCGGTCATTCCGACCGAAACGCCGACGAGCTTTCCGACGGAGATGTCTACTGAGACTGCAACCGCAACCCCCACCCCGTGATCCTATTCACGCCGCTGTCTTCTCTACCAGGGCAGCGGCGTGAGTTCAATTCATAAAGTGTTTCATGAACGGACAGACTCGCGCCTCCATCAAGCCCGGTATGACTGTACTGATCGTCCTGAAGCAGGACCAGCGCACAGGCAAGTTGACGAAGGGGACTGTGAAGGATATCCTGACCAAATCTCCCCATCACCCGCACGGGATCAAAGTCCGGTTGGAGAGTGGGCAGGTGGGACGCGTGAAGGAAATCATCGGGGCGGACTGAATAGGCGATGAGCCAGCATCCTGCCATCTTGCTCTTCGTTTCTTGCTGGAACTCGTCGCTTTATATTCCATCGGCCGTTGGAGCTGGATTCAGGCCGAAGGCGCGTTACGCTGAAATCATCTTCTTTGGTTTTGCCGTATGGGGATTGTTCGATACAGGGGCAACTCTATGGGCATGGATTTTTGGCGGGATTACTCTAGTCCATTACATGATTTCGTATGACCGGATTGCCTGGCTTTTGAAACAATAAATCATTCGAGGAGATATATCATGATCCGTCAGCTTGCACACCTTAACTTTGTGACGAATGACCTTTCCAGAATCATCGATTTCTATGTTAATAAGCTGGGCATGAAGGTCAAGTTCACGTTGGACATGCAAGAAGGTAAACCCTTCGGATACTATTTTGAATGCGGCAACGCCAGCTTCCTTGAATTTTTCGATCAGGGGATCGCAGCCGAGGTCTGGGGCGGCAAAGTTGAAGAATTGACCATGGGCACGCGCTACGGGCACTTCTGCCTCGAAGTCACAGGCCTGGATGAATTTTGCAGAGAACTGAAAAGCAAAGGGGTCGAGGTCTCTGAAATTACAATGGGCATGGATAACTGGCGCCAGGCCTGGATCGCCGACCCGGACGGCAACCAGATCGAGCTGATGGAGTATGGGCATTCCAGCCTGCAATTGACAGGATCGTGACTGTGAATGCCCTCGAGTTTCGTTTTGCCTTTTTCGCGCGTGACTTTGAAAAGAGCGTTAACTTTTATCAAAACATTCTGAGTATGAATTACATCGGTGGCTGGGATCGCCCCAATGGCAAGGGCGTGTTGCTCTCAGCAGGCGGGACGGCGGTCATTGAGATTTACGGAGCGCCCGATGGGGAGACCTATGAGGGGCCGCGTCCGAGTGGGCTCAATCTTGCGCTGCGCCTCGAAAACGCCCCGGCGGTGGACGCGTTTTATCAACGTCTGGCAGGCAGCGGCTTGCCTGAGGCAGCGCTCGAACCTCCCCAGGACCGGTACTG
>DASTFG010000312.1:0-5085 GCA_035708785.1 Anaerolineales bacterium | reverse complement strand
TGACACGGATGACATCGCCGACCTTGACGAATTGCGGGCAAAGCACTTCGAGACCGGTCTCGGTCCTGACTCTCTTGGTGACGCCGGTGGCCGTATCTCCGCGGATAGCCGTCTCCGCCTCCACGACCTTCAGATCGACGGACGACGGGATCTCCACGTCCAGGGGCTCGCCTTTGTAGAGGGTCAGCTTCACTTCCATCCCCTCTTTGAGATAGAGGGCATCATCCCCAAGCATCTCGGCCCGGATGGCGGGTTGTTCGAACGTTTCATTATCCATGAAATGATAGAAGTCTCCATCCGTATAGAGATAGGCAACATTGTGGAAATCCAGGCGGACGTCCTGGACGGACTGGCCTGAATTAAAGGTCCGCTCGATGTTCGCACCGGTCTGCAGATTACGGGCTTTGATGCGGATGTTGGCATTGCCGCGGCCGGTCTTATTGTGGCTGTAGTCCAGCACCTTGTAGAGGCTCCCATCCAGTTCGAAGGTGACCCCTTTGCGTAATTCATTTACGTCGATCATGCTTGTACTTTCCTTGGGTATTGTGTGATGTTTTACAAACGGCGGGATTATACCAGAGACTTTGTAACGGCGCCTCGACTGCAGTTTTCGTCTTCGCTCAGACCTCCGCTCCCCAGAAGAGCACTGGGACTGCGCAGCCCGAATGCGGCTCAAATGCTAGTGTGTCGATTCCGAAGCTGGGTCCTCCCGAAGCAGCTGCACTGCATGCGGCAATACAGACAGGATGGCCTGCAGGTTCTCGACCGCGCCCTTCGGGCTCCCCGGCAGGTTGATGATCAGGGTACGCCTGCGGATGCCGGTCACGATCCTCGACAACATAGCATGCGGCGTGATTTTCAGGCTGGCCGCGCGCATGGCTTCTGCCAAGCCCGGCACCTCCCGTTCAATGACGTCGAGGGTTGCTTCGGGAGTCACGTCGCGCGGGGCCACGCCGGTACCGCCCGTTGTCAGGATGATGTCGATCTGACCTCCATCGGCCCACTCGATCAGTTTCCTGCGGATGGCAGATTCATCGTCTGGCAGGATCGCTTGTTTGATCAGCGCCCATCCCTGGGCCTGGATCAGGCGAGCCAGTGAAGCGCCCGAAGTGTCTGCACGCTCGCCGCGCGCCGACCGGTCGGAGAGGGTCAGAATCCCGAACCGGATGCTCATGCCAGTTCCTTCCCGTATAAGTGGATATCGTGCATGTGCTGCCAGCCGCGCTGCCGGTAATAATTCCCGACCTCGGCGTTATCCGCAGTCACCAGCAGATAGCACTTCAGACAACCCTTTGCGCGCAGCCGGGATTCGACTTCGTCCATCAGGCGAGAACCGATCCCCTTGCCGCGAAAGCCCGCGGCCACGGCCAGATGATAGATCAGGCCGCGGCGGCCGTCGAAGCCGCCCAGCACCGAACCGATGATCCCCTGATCCGCTTCGGCTACCAGGAACAGGTCTGGGTCGCGGGCGATCTTCTTCTCGATCTCGGCGGGCGTATCCGAGCGGCCAATGTGAACACCCTTCTCGATCCCGCGCCACAGCCTAAGAACCGACTCGTAATCCTTTGGGAAATGAAATTCACGGATTTTGAAGGGAGCGGTCATGACGAGAGTCGCGATTGCGTTTCAGGATCCCGATCAAATCGTCCGGCATGAAAGGCTTTAGCAGGAAGGCATCCGCACCGTGCCGCAGGCATTCTTCCT
The DNA here is from genome assembly GCA_035708785.1 of Anaerolineales bacterium. GTDB lineage: Bacteria > Chloroflexota > Anaerolineae > Anaerolineales > Villigracilaceae > Defluviilinea. The sequence continues at coordinate 3,381 of DASTFG010000312.1, read as the reverse complement.
TCACGTTCATCCCCGAGGTCATCACCACCCGGACTGCAGCTCCCTGCGGGTCCCGGCGAATCGACGCAACGATATCCATCCCGCTCTGGCGGCCCAGATGCACATCCATCAGCAGAATATCGGGCTTCTCGCGAAAGACCGCCTCGACAACGTCCACATCGCTGTCCAGCGTCACGGTCTCGAACCCCTCCATCTTGAGCAGAGTCTTGAGGAGGGACACCATTGTGGCGTCATCCTCGGCGAGAAGCACTTTTGCCATTCGATTTGGTTTTCCGGGAGATGGTACTCTTCTTCGTCGTTTTGGATTTCTTTGATTTATGGTTCGCCTCGAGGGCGGACTCCAGTACGTCATCCACGGTCTCCACAAAGATGAATTTCATGGATTTCTTGATCTCCGCCGGGATATCGTCCAGGTCCTGCTCATTGCGCTTGGGCAAGATGACCGTTCGCAGCCCGTTGCGGTGCGCGGCCAGGACCTTTTCCTTGACGCCGCCAATTGGGAGAACCTGGCCCCGGAGCGTGATCTCGCCCGTCATGCCGACGCGCGGTTTGACCTTGCGGCCGGAGACCAGCGAGACCAGGGCAGTCGCCATGGCCACACCGGCCGACGGGCCATCCTTTGGCTGGGCGCCCGCCGGGATGTGCAGGTGGATGTCTGATTTGCTGAAGAACTCCTCGTTCAGCCCGAGGTTCTTGGCGCGCGAGCGCACAAAGGATAATGCGGCCCGCGCCGACTCATTCATCACGTTTCCGATGGAGCCGGTCACCTGGAACCCTTTGCCCCCCGGCATCCCCGTTGCCTCGATGAACAGGACATCGCCGCCATACGGGGTCCAGGCGAGGCCAGGGACGACGCCGGGAATCGAAGTGCGCAGGTTGAGCTCCTCGGAGCCCTGGAAGATCGGATGGTCGAGATATTCTTCGACGAGCTTGGGCGTGATCGTCACTTCCTCTGTTCTGCCCTCGGCGATACGCGTGGCAACTTTCCGGCAGACCGCGCCGATCTTGCGCTCGAGGTTCCGCACACCGGCCTCGCGTGTGTATTCACGGATGATCTTCTGCAGAGATTCATCGGTGAACTGGATCTCGTTTTCACGCAGGCTGTTTTCTCGTATTTGCCTCGGGATCAGGTATCCTTTGGCGATGGCGATCTTTTCGCTTTCCGTATAGCCGGAAAGGAAGATGATCTCCATGCGGTCCCGCAGCGGGCCCGGGATCGTCTCGAGGGTATTGGCCGTTGTGATGAAGAAGACCTGCGAGAGATCAAAGGCAACTTCCAGGTAATTATCGCGGAACTCTGTATTCTGCTCTGGATCCAGCACTTCGAGCAGCGCGGAAGCCGGATCCCCGTGGAAGTCGAACGTCAGTTTGTCGATCTCGTCCAGCATGAAGACCGGGTTCTTCGACTCGATACGGCGCAGCGCCTGCAGGATGCGCCCGGGCATCGAGCCGATGTACGTCCGGCGGTGACCGCGGATCTCCGCTTCATCCCGGATACCGCCCAGGGAGGCCCGCACGAACTTGCGGCCCATTGCCCGCGCGATGGACTGTCCAAGTGAGGTCTTACCCACCCCCGGCGGGCCGACAAAGCACAGAATGACACCCTCGCGCTCACGGCGGATGAAATCGTCAGAAGGCTGCCTGGCTTCATCCTTGCGGTCCAGGCGCAGCTTGCGGATGGCCAGAAACTCCAGGATGCGCTCCTTGACATCCTGCAGGCCATAATGGTCCTTATCCAGGATCTGACGGGCGTGAGGGATTTCAAGGTTATCCTGCGTGGACTTCGACCACGGTAATGAAACCAGCCAGTCCAGGTATGTCCGGATGACCCCATACTCAGCAGCGGCGGTGGGCAGACGGGCTAAGCGTTCCAGCTCATGTCTCGCCTGCTTTTCCGCCTCCTCGGGCATATTCGCTTCTTCGATCTTCTTGCGAAACTCTTCCGCCTCGGCGCCCTGCTCATCCTTCTCGCCCAGCTCGCGCTGGATGGCCTTCATCTGCTCGCGCAGGAAGTACTCCCGCTGGACTTTCTCGATCTCGCCGCGTGCCTCATTCTGGATCTTCTGACCGAGCTGCAGCACTTCTGCTTCACGCACGAGCAGCCCGACCAGTTTCTTGAGCTTTTCCGCCACGGAATCGAGCTCGAGGATCTCCTGTGCATCCTTGAGGTCCATGCGCTGGAAATTCGCAATGGTATAGGCCGTCTGCAGAGGCTCCTCTACCGCCGTGATCGAGCCGGCCAGCTCCTCCGGGAAGGAAGGGATCAGCTGCGTGATCTGCTGGAATTGATCGCGGGCATTGCGCGCCAGCGCGTCGATCTCCAGGCCTTCCTCCACCTTTTCGGGAGCCAGCTCCACGCGCGCCTTGAGATAGGGCTCTTCTTCCACAAATTCACCGCACCGGAAGCGGTCCACGCCCTGCACAAGCAGGCGGACTGTGCCATCCGGCGCGCGCAACAGACGATGGATAATCGCAATCGTCCCAATACGGTACAGATCATTCGGACCCGGCGTCTCAAGCTCGGGATTTCTGGATGCTACCAGACCGACGAGCTTGTCACCGGCCACCACATCATCCACCAGCTTGATCGAACGCGGCTGTCCGACCGTGAGCGGAACGGCTGTATGGGGATACACAACCACCCCGCGCAGCGGCAGGATCGGAAGCACATCCGGATACTTCGATGATTCCGAGGCCACAGTGGATTCGGATTCTGATGGATCCGGCTCTTTATCTTTCTTCTGCACCCGGGGGAGCATCGACGGCATGATCATGGCGAGCCATTCGTCGTCCTCCTCGCCAATCCACTGAAAAAGATCGTTAAGGCTGGTCTGCCAGCGTGAAGCAGGCATAGATTAGGCTTCCACCTCGATTTCTTTTCTATTTGGCTTCGGAAGCAGGACCGTTAAAAATCCATCCTTATAGTCGGCGCTGGCGCTCTCAATATCAACCGGAGCCGGCAATACCAGCGCGATCTCGAATCTGCCAAACTGGATCTCCATCTGATGATACGCACGCCGTTCTGCGGAATCGGGACGGTTGCCGCTAATCTTCAGGAGGTTGTCCTCGATGATCACTTCGAGATCATCCTCATTCATCCCAGCGATCTCCACCCTGACGACATACCTATCCTCGGTTTCGTAAATATCCGTCGGCGGGCTCCAGACATTCGAACGCACCTGCCAGTGAATGGCCTGCAGGATCTCACGGCGAGTTTCCAGATATGTGGAAGCGGATTTGCGGATAATAGTAGCCATGCAAGGTTCTCCTGCTGCGCCCTCTCCTTTCCGCGTTTTCGTTGATTGAGAATGAGAGAGCCCAGGAGTGGAATGCGCCCCTGTCAGAACCCGGACCCACAACGAACAGCTTGTAACGGTAGAG
>DASTFG010000311.1:0-4357 GCA_035708785.1 Anaerolineales bacterium | reverse complement strand
CCGGGCTCGATATGGAAGGATATATCCGAAAGTAAACTGATCCCAGCACGCGTGGAAATCGTCAGGCCCTTGGCCTGGAGTAGGACTCCGTTGGTACCAGGGGCAGTTTCAACGTCCTGTTGAGCCAGATCTGTCATAACGGTCATAGTTCCTTCTATCACATCTGTTTTTCCTATCGTCATTTTCACCAGGAGAGTGCAATAGCTGTCCGTTCCCAATCAATGAGGTTGTGAATAGAAAAGCCGTCTCAGATTTATTGCAAAGGGAAATTACACGAGCTGCGCGGGAGCCCTTTCTTTTTTCAAAGCTAGGGCTGACAAGGTAAGCGCCGCGGCGGAGGCAGCCCCATTTAAGTTGGGAGGCTCATTCGAATTGTTTTCGAGAGGATGCTTGAAATGATAAGAAATGCGTTGAGCAAGTTTCTTGGGAGTGAGCTCATCCGGATCGATCATATCCACCCAATGTCTTTCGGCAAACAATCTGGAGCGCGTACGCTGTTCCGCGCTCGGGCCGGCACGCGGGATGAGAATGGCCGGCTTTCTCATGCGCAGGATTTCAACGGTAGTGTTATAGCCTGCCATAGAAATGACTACATCAGCCGCCCCGATATGACTGAGCGAATCATTTACAGATTCCATCATAAAAATAGGGAGTTGGGCGGCTCTGCGCTCTAGATCAGCGATCAACTCCGCAGGCATGAACGGTCCGGTGATCACGGCCGCCACACATGGCTGGTCTTTGAGAATCTTCGGCAACGCATCGATGAGAGTACTCATCATAGGGTACGCATCGGCGCCGCCGCCTGCCATGACCACGATCAATCGAGTATCGATGGATTTATTTGCCAGGTAGCGGGCACGAATGGTATGAGCATTGGTCGCCGTAGCCAGGTTGGTGACGTAACCGCAATAAAACACTTTTTTGGCATCCCCCTCCGGAATCTGATATTTTTCGACAACATCGTATACGTCTCGCATTCCGAATACTAAAATACGAGCGTAATACCGTTCGATCGCGTCATAGGCCCCTTCAACTTGCCAGCGTTTTATCGTCACGTCCGGGCTATCCAGAATATCTCGCAACCCCAGTACCACCTGGGTATGAATTCTAGAATGCTTCATCGCCTCCAGAGCCGGCAGAAGCTCACCCATGGCCCCATGTGGCATATGATCCACCAGAAATATATCGGGGGCGTAAATTAAGAGGACGTTACTGATTAGTTGTTTACGCAGGTGAAGGATTTCAGGGAAAGTCATCGTCAGATGCGTTGCTTTCCAATTTCCAGGACTATCTTTTGCAATGGAAGGAAGCTTTATGTAATCATGGTGGGGTGAGATCGGAAAGAACTGACCCAATTGCGAGTCAGAAAAAGTTAAAATAGAAGCTTCCGCGTGAAGCCGATAGATTTCCCAGGCAATAGAGCAAGTACGCTGCATGTGTCCGAGGCCAAAACCATCTTGTGAGTAGATGGCAATTCGCAGGCCCTCTGGTTTCGCTGTTTCTATTGTGGTCTCCTATCTTTGAAGCGTGAAAACCTTTACCACGACCTATGATGTGATTGCCTGGATGATTGTTTTATAAGGGCCGGTGTTTCAAAAATCAAAGCATCAATTCAAGGTTTGACAATTTTTAATTATATTTTAATGGACCCTATTTGTCAACAATGCGCGTTCGCTTTCGGATGAAGCTTGGTAGAGAGGACCGATGACACTTGAAAAGTGAACGATTCCTCGCCCGGCGATTTAATTTGCAGCACACCGGAGGTGGCAATATCCGTTTCGTTGTGTTGATTTGCTAGCTCAACAATTCCTTCAAACTCCTGCCCCTTAGTATTTCTTTGGGAACTTCAGCCTCTTTGTAGACTTCCCACGTCTCGGTATGGACAAGTTTCTGCCGCGGCGCCAGCTCTGCGAGCGGGCCGAGGCTTTCAAGTTCGATCCCGCGAAAATTGACGTAGACTTCAGAATTGCATCCATAATCCGGATATTCCTCGTCGCTGCGGACGCCGTATCGTTTGAGGAAGAACACATCGCCATGCACATAAGCCAGCCAGCCATGCGGGTTGAAATAGCCGAACTTCATTGGCTGTTCTGTGGAGTCGGATTTGATGAGGATGAACTCGTCACCCAGGCGGAGCCGCGGATCCTCCCAGCGGGTATACGGCCAGAGTGCGAACCTGCGGTTCGGCAGCAGCCCGTCGGAATCCATATTCCCGTATTGCTGCGGGAGGACGGCCGACCCTTGCGTGCGCAGCATGGTGATTGCCCAGGGAGCCAGACGGACGACTTCCCGGCTATGATTCTCAACTTCATGTTTAACGATAACGAATGGCTGGGTGGAACTGGTTTGGATCATAATTGTCTTTTGCAGACCGGTCTCCTCCTCTTTTGCCCCGACCAGGCGAAGCCCCTTTTGCACGGTGTGGACAGAAAGTCCATTGTTATCCGGGATATACGTCGAGGACAGGGATTCGGGCGCTAACCAAAAACGATGTCCGCCAAAATAATGATATTCTCCCGAAGAAGTCTGGGTTGTAACTTCAGGGACCTCGGCAAACAGGTTCTCGCCCGTCCAAGCAGGGATCAGGCTGACAATGCGCGGCCCGGCCTCCGCGAGACATTCGATGCGGAAGAATTGATTCTGCAGTATAGCCGTCTTATGGCCGTGAAAATTTCCAAACCTCATAGGGCAATCTCAGCCTGTGACGATGGTCCCATATTTCCGATTCATCTGGCAAAGTTGCACCGAATATATCACAGCATTTCGTCAACACCAAAGTCAGGAGACTTTGAGTCCTGAGAACACCGTGTGTATAATGGGAATAGCGTTCTATGCCCAAGAATACGATGAATGCTAAAAAACCGTTCGACATCGGCCTGGCGATCCGTCGCATCCGGACCGCGGTCCGTCCCTGGCCAAAGGCGGCGCTCTTCGAGCTGGCCGAAGATGGCTTCAATTCCACGTTTGAACAGCTCGTGGCATGCATCATCTCGATCCGCACCTACGATGAAGTGACTCTCCCTGTCGCCCGCAAGCTCTTTGCGCGGGCTCGCACACCGGCCGAGATGCGTAAGCTTACTTACGAGGAACTGGACGCGCTGATCAACCTGTGCACATTTCACGAGCGCAAGGCAAGCCAGATCCTCGCGATTGCAGGCCGCGCGCTGGATGAATATGATGGAAACCTGCCATGCGACCCGGAGGTATTGATGTCCTTTGCCGGCGTCGGACCGAAGTGCGCTCATCTCGTCCTGGGCATTGCTTGCGGTGAACCATTCATCAGCGTGGACATTCATGTCCACCGCGTGACCAATCGCTGGGGCTATGTGCAGGCTTCGACTCCTGAAAAGACGCTGGCCGCGCTCGATGCCAAACTCCCGCGCCGCTACTGGATCGAGATCAACCGGCTGCTCGTCCCCTTTGGGAAGCACATCTGCACGGGCAACCTTCCCCACTGTTCTACCTGCCCCGTCCTGGAGATGTGCCAGCAGATCGGGGTCAAGGCACACCGTTAGATCCGTGCTGAGTGCAAGCTCGAACAGCAATCGACCTCAAAATGGGGATCAAGATCACCTAGTCTGGCTACACGCCACCGACTTGTGATCGATTTTCCTGACCAAGATGAAGAGCGCATGCCAAAAGGATTATTCTTCTATGCAAAATGACACCGAAATCGTTGCCCGAAAGCGCCAGCCCAATTCAAAGCACTGCTTTATCTGCGGCCTTGAGAATCCGATTGGTCTGCATCTGCACATCTACGAGACCGCGCCCGGCCAGGTAGAGTCAACTTACGTGGCGCCGGATCATTTTCAGGGCTATCCCGGCGTCCTCCACGGCGGCATTATCGCCGCGATCATCGACGAGATCTCGGGTCGCACTCATATGGGCTCCGATCCCCTGGACCCGCGCTTCATGTTCACCGCCAGGATGGAAGTCAAATATCGCAAGAACGTACCGATTGGCAAACCACTGAAAATTGTCGGCAAAGCAGGCAAATCGAGGAGTAAATCTGCCGAGGCCTGGGCAGGGATTTACGATGCAGAAACGAACGAGCTCCTGGCCGAGGGAAATACGCTCCTGATCGACGTTCCGGCTGATCAATTTGATCGGTCAAGGCTGAATGAACTGGGGTGGAAGGTGTACGAGTAATTACTGGCGTGGAGTGGAGGAACACGGATCTCATAGTCCAGGCGCCGAAAAGCATTCAGCACGCGCTTGATCCGCACCTTTCGAGGTTTGCGCTGTATAATAAAAGACAGTCAAGGAACTTCAATGATTACGACCTATCACCGGCCGAAAACGCTGGACGAAGCCCTCACGCTTCTTACACAACCGAACAGAATCCCTCTTGGCGGCG
>DASTFG010000310.1:0-3625 GCA_035708785.1 Anaerolineales bacterium | reverse complement strand
GCCGAAGGCCGGGCTGGGATCGCGGACAACGACGCGGCCCGGCCCGGACCCGGTCGCCGTATAGGCAATATCCGCGCTGAACGGACCCGGCTGGCCCAGGTCAGATGCCTGGACGATCACGGCCTCTGAACCCACCACATTCCCATCCACATCCAGAATTTCAACAAGCAGAGTTTGCTCGAAGCTTGCCAGTGCAAAACCCTCCACATGAGCCACACCTCCGGTCACTGTCCCGCCGTTCTGCGGCTGGAAAATGACGATCTGCTCCGGCTGAGGCTCCTGGATACGGATATCCTCGGGTCCGCCTGGTGAGAAGATCACTCCCGTGGAGGAGAGATGCGTAACTCCACCATCCCGCGCGCTGGCTGCGTAGACCTGAATGAAGATGTTGCGCTGCATATCGAGATTTACCGGTACCTCCGCCTCGAATGGTCCCCGCTGCCCCGCATCTGCCTGGATTGTGGTTGGAACCTCTGTCAGTTCTGTACCATCGTCCAGGACGACGCGGACAACCAGGTTCTGTCCGAAGGTCGGATCAGCAATACCGACAACGCGGATCGGACTGGTGACCTGAGAAGCGGGGCCGGGTTCTTGAATAAAGATGGCCTCTTCCGGCCGATCGGGAGCCGCAACCGTTACCGTGAAGGTGGGCCTCACTTCCGCGGTCAGAGTCATTTCCGGAGTGAATGTTTCCGTGGCGATTGGCCCCGGGGAGGGAGTCTCCGTCCAGATCATCGTGGGAGTGCTTACTGGTGTGGTTGGGCTTGGACTGCCCGGTTGGCAGGCAACCGAGAAGAGTCCGAGTGCTAGCAGAATAGAGAAGATCCGTACCCCCAGCCCGGTCATCGCCCCCTGCCTTGACATCAACCTATTTTTCTTTCCACTTTCCGGTCTCTTCATCTTTTTCATATTTGTTCTTAACAGCGGCCCACGCCACGCGATGGGCTGTTTCCTCCCTTGAACTGTCTCCGCGACGTTCCTCCGGCCGATCATATTGATCCCAGGCGCTGTTATACGCCTCCATATAGATTTCCTGGGCGTGGGAAGGCAATACGTTCTTGACACTTTCGGGAAGTTCCGATTTCGATTTGTAGGGCATGGTTACGCTCCAGAAGCTTTACAAGGGTTGGATTACAGTGTAGCCGCGCCCGAAATAGAGCGAAATGGGGGATATCGTCCAAGCCTTGTCAGGGCAATCCCCCGAGTGGAATGAAGCATTTCCGCCTACGCCGTCATCACTTGTGGAACATCACACACGCCCGGTTTCTCGGCTTGATTTCTAGCGAAGCGGGAGTCTCATATGGTACTCTCGACCTGGGGCCGGACCTGACGCATTTGGGAAGCCGCCGAACCTTGGGAGCCGGCATCATGGAACACTCACTTGGCAACGAAGCCCTCTGGGTGCTCGATTCTCATGCCATCAAACCCGGCAATCAGATGCCGCCAATGGACCTCAGCTGCGCAGAGCTCTCGATCCTGATGGCTTTTTTCGAGACCTTGGAGTGAAATGAGTATATCTGTACCTGCACATCCCAGGTATAGAAGTGGAGCCTCTGTCCCATGAGTTATGAGTCCCAATCCCGGTGCCGCTTCCTTATGTTTCGGATGCGAATGCCAGTGCCTGTTCGAGAGTCATCGCCCTGCCTTTTTCCTGTGCCGCGGATAATTCCACTTCACCCAGCGCCGAGCGAAGGAACTCCTGATTCGCTTCTACTTCGACGCGGTCGGCGGGCCACCATGCGCCCCCCGTCACCTTCAAGACGGTCTCTGCCGCGCTGAGCATGACCGCACCCCATTCTGCCTTTCCCTGACGCGCCTTCAAACCTGCCAGCCCAGCCATGCACTCCGCCATGCCGCGCCGATTCCCCAGGCGTCGGAACATCGTCAGGCTGCTCCTGAATTGCGATTCGGCGCGCTCATATTCGCCTTCGTGCTGGGCAACATATCCCAAACTGTGTACAAAACGCGCCCTGTCACCTTTATCGCCCGAGTCGGGAAGCAATGTTTCGCACTCTTCATAGTATTTGCGCGCTATATCATATTGTCCTTGTGTGCGCGCCACTTCGCCGAGATTGTTAAGTGCAAATGCGATTAGCCAGTTTTCATTAATGTCGCGAGCTTTGCCTAATGCCTCTTCGTGATACGCGCGTGCCTGTTCCGTATGTCCCAGTCCAAGTTCGGCATTGCCCAAATGCACTAGTGTGAGACCATGGAAGTAATCGATACCTGCCTGCTTAAAGAATAGCTCAGCCTGCTGTAACAATGGCTGCGCGTCGCCGTCCCTGCCCATGTTGATAAAGGCGATCCCGTTCGCCATCTGTGAATTTGCCACCATGTGGTCGTCTTCGATCTGCTGCTGGATAGCAAGAGTTTCCTGTAACCTTCCCAGCGCGGTGGCCTGTTGACCCTGCCAGAGCGCCATCATGCCGCTGGAAGCGAGAGCCAGAGCGCGCATCGGCGGGATGTTTTGAACATCGGGCACCGCCAAAAACTTTTCGGCCCATTGCTGACCTTCTGTAAAATATCCACGCCGATACCAGAACCAGAACAGCATGGAGATGAGCCCTACACCGATCTGGATTCCCTGAGGTGTGGCGAGACTCCAATTGAGCGTGGCGCGAATGTTATCCAGCTCCCGCTCGAACCAGGTCAGCCACTGCTGGGAATTTGACGAATAGATCTCCAGCCCGGCCTGGTTAAGAATGATGTTCCCAAAGTATTGGGCATGGTTTGCCTGCAGGGCTGGCGTTTCCCCGCTCTCGGCAAGACGTTCCACCGCGTAGGCGCGGATGATTTCCAGCATGGAGAAGCGCGGTTCGCCGTCGGGAGCTTCCTCCTGCCGCAGGAGGCTGTTATCCACCAGGGCGGTCAGGCCTTCGAGGATGTCGAATTTATTTTCTGCATTACACACGGTTTCGGCGGCTTCAAGTGTGAAGCCACCCACGAACACACTCAGGCGCGCGTACAACTGTTTCTCATCCTCGTTCAGCAGGCTGTAACTCCACTGGAGAGTGTTGCGAAGAGTTTGATGACGTGACGGCAGGTCGCGCGCGCCGCCTGTCAGGAGTTTGAGCTGGTTGTCGAGCCGTGCCAGGATCGCCTGCGGCGATAACAACTTGACGCGTGCCGCGGCAAGCTCAAGGGCGAGAGGCAGACCATCGAGACGGAGACAGATCTCGGTCACAAACGAGGCGTTGTCCTTCGTCATGGAAAAATTCGGTTGGGCAGCGCGGGCACGTTCCACGAACAACCGCACGGACTCGTATCCAGCCAGCTCTTCGAGAGTCAATTCGCGCTGCGGGACCTCAAGCGGCGGGACGGGATATTCCCTTTCCCCCTGCAGTTTGAGTGCGATGCGGCTGCTGGTGATGATCTTCAATTGCGGTGCGGCCACGAGAAGGTTGGCAATCACGGGCGCGGCGGAAATGAGCTGCTCGAAATTATCGAGCACCAGCAGAAGTTTTTTATCGCGCAGATAATCCTTGATGTTCTCGAGCAGTGGACGCCCGCCTTCACGGATTCAAAGCTGTTGGGCGATACGCGAGATGAATTGATCCGAATCGGTATCGTCGGCGAGCGGGACGAAGAACACACCATGCCTAAAATGATCGAGCACCTCCTGCGC
>DASTFG010000309.1:0-2970 GCA_035708785.1 Anaerolineales bacterium | reverse complement strand
ATTCTTACTGTGATCGGTTTAATGCGGAGCAACTATCGGTTCCTGGCGGCGATCCTGGCGCTTCCATTCTCCTGGTATCTGAGCGGGTTCCCGGTCATCCGCTCGCCTATCTTTTTGCTGCCGCTGTTCCTCCTGGGTTCTTCCTACGCCAGGTATCGCGACCGCGAGATGCTGGCCTGGATCCTGGCGTCATAAAAATGCAGGCGACACTCGTGATCTTTTCAGGGCTCCCCGGCACAGGCAAATCCACGCTTGCCGCAAGCCTGGCGCGCGAGCTGCGCTGGCCGCTCCTGTGCATCGACGATGTGCTCGGTGAAGTTCCCGAGAATCCAACTGTGGCGTTCTGGGATTCAAAAGTCGCGCTCCTCCTGAGCCTGACCGAAAGACAGCTCGAGCTGGGTCTGAGCGTGATCGTAGACTCGGTCTTTATGAACATGGACCGCCAGCATGCCCAGGAGCTTGCGCGTAAGCACCACGCGCGCTTCCGACCCATCTATGTCTTTATATCGGATGAGGATGTCTGGAAGGAAAGAGTCACGACTCGCTACGCAGAGTTAAACGATAAGGATGTTGCGACCTGGGATCGGATTCAGCACCAGCGTGAGCATTTCCGAAAATGGGAAGCGAATACTGCGCTGTTTGTCGACTCCGTCCATTCATTGGATCATAACTATGAAATCGTATTGGATTTCCTGACAAAGGATCAAGTCGATCTCCTGCCTCTGGCAGATGTTCCACTGGTCGAAGGAAGATATCATGCATAGCATTGGATGTATCGAATGAGAGCAGACTTATGATCTTCGAGCTTCTCGTTCAAATCATCTTCGGATGGCCCTTCATCATTGCTGCCCTTCTGCTTTCCGCAGCGGGTATCCTGCTAAAACGCCATCAGTTCCTGGTGGCAGGTGCTCTCTTCTTTCTGCCGCCTTCGCTGTACCTGAGCGGTTATCCGGGCCTTCGTTGGTTTGCACTCCTATTGCCTTTCTTCATTTTTGGAGCGGCGTATTTTGTTCGAGAAAACAGACCGGGACTTGCCTGGCTTTTGCTGCTCCCTCCGATCGCCCTCAGCGCCTGGCTTGCATATGTGGTTCTGACCCAATCCCGAAATTTTTCCTGAGGAAAAATGCCTTCATCCACGAAACTTACTCGCTCCCTCATCGACGTCGCCATGGGACGCGCCCCTGCGGATTTGGTGATCCGCAACGGCCAGTGGGTGTCCGTCCAATCGGGTGAGATCATCCCCGGTTCCGACGTTGCCATCAGAGATGGGCACATTGCCTATGTCGGCGAAGATGCGAGTCACACAATCGGTAAGAAGACGAAAGTCATCGATGCGAAGGGCCGCTATCTCGTGCCCGGCCTGCTCGATGGGCACATGCACGTCGAATCGGGCATGGTGACTGTGACAGAGTTTGTCCGCGCGGTGGCCGTGCGCGGCACGACCGGCATGTTCATCGACCCGCACGAGATCGCGAATGTCTTCGGGCTCAAAGGCGTCAAGCTGATGGTGGACGAGGCGCAGAAGCAGCCCATCCACGTCTGGGTGCAGATGCCGTCCTGCGTCCCGTCCGCGCCGGGTCTGGAGACTCCCGGCGCGAGCATCGGCCCGAAGGAAGTCGCCCGGGCGATGAAGTGGAAAGGCATCATCGGCCTCGGCGAGATGATGAACTTTCCCGGCGTGTACACCGGCGACAGGAAAATGCTCGAGGAAATGTCTGCCACACATGCGGCGGATAAAACGATCGGCGGGCACTATGCTTCACCCGATCTCGGGCTTCCGTTTCACGGCTATGTCGCGGGAGGGGCAGAGGATGATCACGAGGGGACCCGTCTCGAAGATGCTGTGGCGCGCGTGCGCCAGGGAATGAAGGCCATGCTGCGTTACGGCTCTGCCTGGTTCGACGTCGCCTCGCAGGTGGGCGCGATCACCAAGCTGGGCCTGGACTCACGCCATTTCATCCTCGTGACCGATGACTCGCACGCCCAAACCCTCTCGCGGGAGGGGCACATGGACCGCGTCCTGCGCCATGCCATCGAGCAGGGCCTGGAGCCGATGACCGCGATCCAGATGATGACCATCAACACGGCCGAGCACTTCGGCGTGAGCCGGGAAATGGGCATGATCGCGCCCGGCCGCTGGGCGGATGTGGTGCTCGTGGAAGATCTCAAGAATTTCATGGCTGAACTCGTCATTGCAAAGGGACAGATCATTGCTGAAGGCGGAAAGTGGAAAGTATCCCTGCCGAAGTTCGCCTATCCGGCGTGGGTGACGAATTCGGTCAGGTTGAAGCGGGCGCTGAAGGCAGAAGACTTTGTGTTGCAGGTCAAAGGTCAAAAGTCAAAGGTCAAGGCAAATGTGATCGGCGTGATCGAGAACCAGGCACCCACCCGGCATTTGACCTTCGACGTTCGACCGGAAAACGGCGAAGTCAGAGTCGATCTGCAACGCGACCTCGCCAAGCTCGCCCTCGTCGAGCGGCACAAGGGCACCGGCGGCATCACGATGGGCTTGGTCAGCGGGTTCGGGTTTACCGAAAAATGTGCCATCGCTTCCACGGTTGCACACGACAGCCACCACATGATCATTGTCGGCACAGATGAGGGGTCCATGGCGGTGGCAGGCAACAGCCTGGCGCGAGCCGGTGGAGGGCAGATTGTCGTCAGGGATGGCAGGGTCATCGGCAAGGTCGAGCTCAAGATTGCCGGTTTGATGTCTAATGAAAAAGCGGATGCGGTGGCGAAGAAGGCGGAGACGATCCTGGAAGGCTTCCGGGCTTGCGGATGTACGCTCAACAATCCGAATATGCAGTTGTCGCTACTCGCGCTCGTGGTGATCCCCGAGCTGCGAATCTCAGATAAGGGTTTGGTCGATGTGACCAAATTCAATTTTGTTCCTGTCCTGGAGGGATAATGGCTAATTTTCCATTTCAACGTTTGCAGGCTGACCTGTCCGCGCTCATTTTGAGCACG
>DASTFG010000308.1:0-4866 GCA_035708785.1 Anaerolineales bacterium | reverse complement strand
ACGCAAATTGGCCTTCAAGGAACTTGCCATCCGCACAACGCTGTCTAATGCAGTGGGAGGGATTGTAGGTATAAGCATGGCTTTCGCCGGTTTTGGGGTTTGGAGTTTGGTCGGACAGGATCTGGCAAATGGTTTGGTCAGGACCATCATCCTATGGCGGGCGAGCGATTGGCGGCCAGGGTTTAAGGTATCTAAGCGGCATTATAAGGAACTTGTCACCTTTGGCGTTTCTGTTGTCGGTAACAACGCGCTGACTGTCTTGATCCGTCGCTCGGATGATCTTCTAATCGGTTACTTCCTCGGACCGACCTTGCTTGGTTTTTACACCATAGGTTACCAGTTGCTGATGACAATCATAAAATTGGTGACAGAAGTGACGAACTCTGTGGCTTTCCCTGCGTTTTCCCGCATACAGCACAAGCCGGAGCGGATGCGAAATGCTTTTTACCAGGTCACCCAGTATACAAGCCTATTTGCCTTTCCTGTCTTCCTTGGGTTGGCTGCGCTAGCGCCGGAATTGGTCCCGGCTGTTTTTGGCGAAAAATGGGCACCCAGCATCCCCGTCATGCAGGTTCTGGCATTGATCGGAATTCTTCAGTCAGTGCTCTTCTTTAACGGCAGCGTTATCAAGGCCTCTGGGAAACCGGCGTGGCAACTCGGTATCATGTTCCTGAATGCCGTAGGCACCGTACTTGGTTTCTTACTGGCTGTGCGCTGGGGCATCGTAGCAGTTGCCGCGTCATTCGTCATAGTCGGCTATTTGCTCGCACCCATATCTTATGTCGCTGTGCGTAAACTGATCCAGATTGATTTTAGAACCTATCTGTCGCAATTTATCCCATCTTTGGTAGCCTCCCTGCTGATGGTTGCTGTTATAACCGTCTTGAAGTACTTCCTAAAGGATCAATCGTTGAATATGTATCTGGAGCTTTCTATTTACCTGTTGGCCGGCGCCTTGACCTATGTAGCGGTCATCGGACTGCTGGCGCGGCACCTCTACCAGGAGACGCGGGAGCTGGTCAGTGTGGCGCTGCCCAAGCTGAAGTCTCGGAAGGTTGTCTGAGTCTGGTCTACGAGTGCCTGGTCAATGAACGATCTCTGTAAGGAGCAGTGATATGATGAATGATACGGCTAATAATAAATTCATAGTGCTCACCACCAACCGAAGTGGCTCAGAATGGGTGATGAGTACCCTGAACAGCTATCCAGGGGTGTTTGCACACAGTGAACTATTTCTCCCCAGGCCACAGGTTTCCGAGGGAAAATGGGATTCTGGTTTTGCCTATCCTCGATACGTGGAGACAAGGCCGCAGGGGACGGCCCTTCGACCCTTCTCCGTCTTTTCCTATTTGAACGCTTTTTACGGGATGCCTGGCAAAGTGGGATTCAAGTTAATGTACCTGCAACTCGGCTTGTATCCTGAGCTACTGGTCTATCTTATTAAACATCGTATTCATGTGATCCATCTCGTCCGGCAAAATCACCTGGATGTGATGCTTTCCTATGCCGTCAAAGCCAAGATCGGCCGCTCGCACTTGATGGTAGGTCAAGCCACACCAAATGAATTACGCGTTGAGCTTGACACCAGAAATCTGCTAAAGAAGCTAAACTGGCTGCAGGAACAGCAAAACATCGCCCGGAAACTTTTGCTATGGTTCAGATTGCCTCATTTGGAGGTTGCCTACGAGGATCTGGTTCGCGATCAAGCTTGCTTCCAGCGCATCGAGGATTTTCTTTCCATTGATTCCGGGCAAAAGATTCCTCACTCTGCTCTTACCAAGATCAGAAAAGCCGGACATCGCGATGTAATCGGCAATTATGATCAAGTCAAGGAAGTCTTGGTCAACTCGAAATTTGCCGGATTGCTTGAATAAGCGTGCCTCATAGTAGAGTCAAGATGCTCGCTCCAACCATTTGGATTCTGGAAGGATTTTAATCATGAGGACTATAGCACTTGCACTATCTCTAGTTTTGAATTTTATGATCCCCTGGGAGGGCGTGATCCGCATTGCCGGTCTCGGCAGCGGGGTCAAAGTGATGGGGTTTGTGCTGGCAGTTTTTTGGCTGGCCACTGTCCTGATAACGAAGCGATTCCGCAAGCCTGGCCCATTCCAGATTGCGGTTACAGTGTTCGTGCTATGGCATGCAGCCAGTGTTTTCTGGAGTGCGAATCCAAACCGCTCACTAGCACATGTAATCACATGGATCCAGTTGCTCCTGCTGGTCTTGATTTGGTGGGATCTTTACACCACGCGAATGGCAGTATTGGCCGGGTTGCAGGCTTATATTTTGGGTGCATATGTCTCCCTTGGGAGCGCAATTAACAATTATTTCTCAGGCAAAGTATTTTATGACCATTACCAGCGTTATAGTGCAGGTGAGACCAACCCCGATGGATTTGGTTTCATCCTGGCTTTGGGTATACCTCTCGCCTGGTACCTCGCGAATTCGAAAAATACATTAAGAAGAAGCCCCTGGTTGAGATTCATAAATTACGCTTACATACCCCTGGCCTTTTTCGGTATCGCGTTGTCAGGTACTCGTACAGCGCTCATTGCCTCGATCGTTGGCATGCTGTATGGACTTGCTACACTTACACGTGTCCGAATCTGGGTCCGGGCAACAATTTTATTGCTATTGGTAGCAGCTGGCCTCTACATAGTCACTCATGTACAGGATCTGCGATCCTTCGAGAGACTTGGCACCACGGCGACTGAGCTGACAGAAGGGGATCTTAATAATCGTACAAATAACTGGCGTGAGGGTTTCGAAGCCTTTGTGGAGCATCCACTTCTGGGTATCGGCAGCAACATGTATCCTACGATAAATCGATGGGGTAAAGCTGCGCACAATTCCTTCGTCGCGGTCCTGGTTGAGCTCGGGCTGATAGGGACTTTCCTTTTTGCGATCATCATGTCGATTGTGCTGGCTGAGGCATGGCGGCAACCTAAGTGGCAATCCAGGTTCTGGTTGACTGTCGTGGCGGTCTGGGTTCTGGGTTCTTCCACCCTCACATGGACTCACAGAAAGTCAACCTGGTTGTTTTTGAGTTTGCTCATTGCAGCTGCAGCTCTTTACGCTCGCCGCGAGGAAGCCGTCGAACCGGAGGAAGCCTTACCGGCTCTTCGACCGGGCGAGCGGGAGATTCAAGGTCTACCGCAGCCTCGACCCAGCCCAGGAGCTGATTAAGATCAGTGATGTATAGGAAGAATACTATGGCAGATCATCCAGAGTCAAAATTAGCGATCTTTTTACCTTCTTTGAGTGGAGGCGGCGCCGAGCGCTCGATGTTGAATCTCGCTCACGGCGTGGCCGGGCGTGGTTATCCTGTAGACTTGGTTTTGGCGCAGGCGAAAGGACCTTATTTGAGCGGCGTGCACAAGTCTGTTCGGATCGTGGATCTAAAGGCTTCACGGGTTATGGCGAGCTTGCCAGCCTTGACGCGCTACCTTCGAAATGAGCAGCCTGAGGCGCTGGTCTCTGCACTGAACTATGCCAATGTTGTCGCGCTCTGGGCCCGGCGGCTGGCCGGCGTACCCAAGCGAGTTCTGGTCAATGAACAGAATACGGTCTCGCGCTCGGCTTACAGCTCGGCCAAACGCCGGCAGCGCATGGTGCCATATCTGATGAGGCGCTTCTACCCTTGGGCCGATTACATTATCGGCAACTCTCAGGGCGTAGCCGATGACTTAAGTCAGGTGCTTGGGCTTCCTCGTCAGCGAATCAAGATCCTCTATAACCCGGTCGTCACGCCCGAAGTGCGAGAGAAGGCACGGGCTCACCTGGAGCATCCCTGGTTTGAGCCGGGACAACCGCCAGTTGTGCTGGCGGTAGGCCGCTTGACAAAACAGAAAGACTTTCCGACGCTCATTCGAGCTTTTGCCCAGATACGATCAAATCGTTTGGCCCGCCTGTTGATTCTCGGCGAAGGAGTAGACCGACCAATGTTGGAAGCGCTGGTTACAGACCTTGGCCTGCAGGATAGCGTTTCCATGCCTGGGTTTGTGGATAATCCCTATGCCTACATGAGTCGATCGGCTCTGTATGTGCTTTCCTCACGCTGGGAGGGTTTGCCCACAGTTCTTATCGAGGCCTTGTATTGCGGCGTGCCGATCGTTGCGACAGATTGCCCGAGTGGTCCCCAGGAAATCCTGGCTGGTGGGCAGTACGGTGTAATCGTGCCAGTAGGGGATGTTCCAGCGTTGAGTCGGGCAATCGATGCCAGTTTGGCAGGCGAAACGCCACGGCCGACCAAGGAGAGCTGGCATCCCTATTCAATGGAAACTGTGGTGGATCAATACATTGGCCTGTTGTTGAACGGTCATAGCTAAAATCGCGCTTCACAACGAAAAGGAGAAACTATACCGTGCCTGAGTCAAAAGGAAAATTGAACATCTTGCGTATTATCCTGGCGGTCAGAGAAACGAGTGCTCCCTATAATCAGTTTTCTCTAGCATGGGCTGACAAGCATGATATTACGCTCTGCACATATTTTGCGTCTGATATTATTCCTCCGAATACAATTACTACGTTTGAGGGGGATGGTTCAGTAAAGGGTTTCTTTCATGCCTTGAAAGCTGCAATAAGCGCAAAAAAGTATGACATCATTCATGTCCATTCACCGCATCTCGGATTGCTGTTTCTCATAGCAACTCTATTCTCTGATGGGAAATCTGTGCCCTCTACAGTGATTACTGTCCACGACAGTTACCAGAATTATAAACTGCGGAACCGGTTGATGTTTATCCCGGTTTTTGCCAGCTTTAAGAGAATCGTCTGTTGTGGCCAGGCGAGTTATAACAGCTTCCCCTCTTTTTTTAAGTGGCTGGCCGGTGCCAGGCTTTGCGTGGTTCCCAATAGTCTGGA
>DASTFG010000307.1:0-3387 GCA_035708785.1 Anaerolineales bacterium | reverse complement strand
TGGCAGCATCGATATCTTTGTCAAGCCGCTGGCTCTGAAGTTCTTCGAGGCCCTGCGCGCTGTGCTTGAGAAGGAACTAGCGGCGGTTCACGCGACGATCATACGAGGTCCTGACGAATTATTAGGCAGGGAGATGTTGCTGAAAGAGAATGGCGAGGTGATCGGAGGTTTCAGCGGTGAGCTGGATGCCCATGCAGTGAAGCTCGCCAGAGAAGCTCTGGCGCAAGGGACATCGCAGCGTGTGAGCTTGAACGAAGACCTCGAGATTTTCATGGAGGTGATCCTGCCTCCGCCTACGCTCATCGCGGTCGGCGGAGTACACATCACCATTGCATTGATGGCGCTGGCCAAGACGCTTGGTTACCGCACAGTGGTCGTCGATCCGCGCAGCGCCTTCGGCAGCGAGGAGAGATTCCCGAATGTAGACCAGCTCATCCAGGCCTGGCCCCAGGATGCCTTCCAGCAGATTCCCCTGACGCGCTCCACGGCCGTCGCCATGCTCACACACGATCCGAAGCTGGATGATCCGGCGCTGAAGATTGCCCTGCCGAGCCCCGCCTTCTATGTCGGCGCGTTGGGGAGCAAGACCACCCAGGCCAAGCGCCGCCGGCGCCTCCTGGACGAAGGCCTGACCGAGCAACAGTTGGATCGTTTACACGGTCCTATCGGCCTCGAGATCGGTGCAGGCACGCCGGAAGAGATCGCCATTTCCATTATGGCGGAGATCGTGGCCGCGCGCAACGGGACCGAGAAGGCTGTAAATCCACAACGTGAGACCATACGTATATAGAGGTAACACGTGTTACCTCGAATTTCCATCGATATCTCTTGACGAAACCCTCGCAATCAAATAATATTTGACCGTTCCTGGTCGACTTACAAGTTCATACAAACTCGAAGGCCGTTCCCCTTTAGGAGTATTCATGTCCGACGGCTTACCCGGAACCCATCTGCTGGTTTGTCAATCCCAGCTTGCCTGCAAGCCCATCATCTTCGCGCGTCCCCAGGAGGCGCGATTTGTTTTTGTTCTCTTGCGAAGGACTGTGGAAAGGAGGTGCCAGGAAAACTTCATTGGATCGCTCAACACTTTTGTTCCTTTTTGATCTGTTTCAGGAGATAAGTATGATCCCACCGTCGTTTGATTACGTTGCACCGCAAACAATTTCGGATGCTGTCGCAGCCCTGAGCCAGAACGAGAACGCCAAGGTACTCGCCGGCGGGCAAAGCCTGATCCCTGTCATGCGGTTCAGGCTGGCATCGCCTGAGGTGCTGGTAGACATCAACAGGATCGAGGGCCTGTCCTATATCAGGGAAGAGGACGGCTGGCTGAAGATCGGGGCGATGACGCGCGAGGCCGACGTGGAGCACTCATCCCTCGTCAGCGAAAGATACCCCCTCCTGGCGGATGTCGCCCGGGTCATCTCCGACCCAGTTGTCCGGAACATGGGCACGGTCGGCGGGAACCTGGCCAACGCGGACCCCGGCAATGATCAGCCCGCCACGATGCTTGCTTACGGCGCGGAGGTCGTGGCCACCGGACCGAATGGCGAGCGCGTGATCCCCATAGGATCCTTTTTCCTCGGCCTGTATGAATCGGCCCTGGCCCGGGACGAAATCCTGACCGAAGTCCGTGTGCCTGCGCCCAGGCCGCGCAGCGGCGGCGCGTATCTGAAATTCGAGCGCAAAGTCGGTGACTTTGGGACCGTCGCCGTCGCCGCCCAGGTGGAACTGGACGAGAACGATAATTTTGTCTCGGTCGGGCTTGGTCTGACCAATGTCGGGCTGACCGCCATCCAGGCGGCTGCCGCGGAGGATTTCCTGAAAGGCAAAGCCGCCAGCGAGGACAACATCCGGCAGGCCGCGTCACTCGCCGCCGAAGCCGCCCAGCCGATCGCTGACTTTCGCGGCTCCGAAGAGTACAAACGCTCACTGGTCAAGACGTACACGGTCCGGGCATTGCGTAAGGCAGTCGAACGCGCCAAAGGAGGTTGAGATGAGCCAGCATCAGATCCAGGTCACGATCAACGGAAAGGCATATGAGGCGGATGTGGAAGCCCGCTTACTGCTCGTCCATTTCCTGCGCGAGAAACTGAACATGACAGGCACGCACATCGGCTGTGATACCACCTCGTGCGGCGTGTGCACCGTGCTCTTCAATGGTAAGCCCGTGAAATCCTGCACGCTCCTTGCAGTGCAGGCAAACGGCGCGGAAGTCCGCACGGTGGAGGGCCTTGCCCAGAACGGCAAGCTCCACCCTGTCCAGGAAGCGTTTCATGAGAAACATGGCTTGCAGTGCGGCTATTGCACGCCCGGCATGCTGATGACCTCCGTGGCTTTACTCGAGCGCAATCCGCATCCCACGGAGGATGAGATCCGCCACGGCCTCTCGGGCAACCTTTGCCGATGCACCGGATATACCAATATCGTCAAGGCTGTCCAATATGCCGCCGAGAAAATGGCTGAGAGTTAGAGGAGGCTGACATGGCTGTACAAGAAGTTGAATCAAAAGTACATGGTTTAGGGCACTCGCGAAAGCGCGTCGAAGATGCGCGTTTCCTGCGGGGGCAGGGCAGCTATATCGACGATTTCAAACTGCCGGGCATGCTTCATCTCGACATCGTCCGCAGCCCGTATGCGCATGCGAAGATCAAGGAAATCCGGACCGATAAAGCAATGGCCACGCCCGGCGTGCTGGCTGTCATCGACGGCAAGACGTTACAGCAATACAATGTGCACAATATGCCCACGCTGATGAGCGACACGCAAATGGTCCTGCCGATCGACACGGTTAAGTACCAGTACCAGGAGGTGGCCGCGGTCCTGGCCACGGATCGCTACACCGCTGCGGACGGGGTCGCCGCGGTCGAGGTGGATTACGAGCCGCTGCCCGTGGTGGTGGATCCGTTCAAGGCGCTTGAGCCCGGTGCCCCGAAAGTCCGCGACGACAAGGAGAGCAATCACATCTGGCACTGGGAGTGGGGCGACCGCGATAAGACGAACCAGGATTTCGACCAGGCGGAAGTCACTGTCAGGGAGAATATCTACATCCCGCGCATCCATGTTGCCTCCATGGAGACCTGCGGCTGTGTCGCCAAGTGGGACGCGGCGAATGCGCACCTGACACTCTGGATGACCACGCAGGCCCCACATGCCATCCGCACGGTGGTCGCGCTGATCACGGCCCACCTCGGATTATCGGAGGAGAAAATCCGGGTGATCGCGCCGGATATCGGCGGCGGCTTCGGCGGGAAGGTTCCGGCGTATCCCGGATATGTTATCGCGGTCGCCGCCTCGATCGTGACCGGCGCGCCCGTCAAATGGATCGAAGACCGCACCGAAAACCTGGCGGCGGATTCGTTTGCTCGCGACTATCACATCACGGCCGAG
>DASTFG010000306.1:0-7868 GCA_035708785.1 Anaerolineales bacterium | reverse complement strand
GTTGCCGACGAGTATTGGCACGAGCTCTTCGAGCGGTTCAGCGAGTATCAGTTTGCCATGCTGGATACGGAAACAAACCGCATGGCAGCCATGGCCAATAGCCTGCCATTCCATTGGGAGAAGGATCTATCCGAACTGCCTGAAGGCGGTTGGGACTGGGTGTTCGCCCAGGCTGTGGAAGATCACAAGAAGGGCATAGCGCCTAACATCCAGTCCGCGATCCAGATCGCGATTCACCCCGATTACCAAGGCCAGGGGCTAAGTAGAAAAATGGTCGAGGCGATGCGTGCAAACGGCCGGTCGAAAGGTTTCAGCTATCTTGTCGCTCCCGTCAGGCCCAGTGAAAAAAGCAAATATCCTTTGATCAGCATCGACGATTACATCACATGGAGGACTGCAGAAGGCCTGCCTTTCGATGCGTGGCTGAGGGTCCATGCGCGGACCGGTGCGAGGATCATCAAACCCTGTCACGAAGCGATGACGATCCGCGGCACGCGCGCCGAGTGGGAGGCCTGGACGGGCATGAGATTTCTTCAGAGCGGCAGGTATGTCATCCCTGGCGCGCTCGGGCCAGTTGAGATGGACATTGCAAAGAATGAAGGTGTTTACATCGAGCCGAACGTGTGGATGGTGCATGATGTCCGGTAGTAGAGAATAGTCTTATTGCCGGGTGAGGAAGGATCATGAATAAGAAACACTTTGACGTTATTACTCCCATCACTCACGCACAGTACCGTGACCTTGTGCGCGGGATGACCAAAGCTGCCTGGCCCGAGTTCATGCTCCACGATCCGGTCGCCGCCGAACACTGGCACGAGCTGCTGGACAGTTTTCCCGAGTATCAGCTTGCCCTGTACGATACCGAAAACGACCGCGCCGCGGCAATGGCGAATAGCTTCCCGCTGAAGTGGGACCGCCCGCTCGACGATCTCCCGGATGGCGGCTGGGACTGGGCGTTTGCGCAGGCAGTGCAGGATCACAAACAAGGGATTTCCCCAAATTACCATTGTGCAATCCAGGTTGTGATTCATCCCGAATATCAAGGAAAGGGACTGAGCATACCGATCATCGAAGCGGTGCGTGCCGTGACCAGGACAAAAGGCTTCCCGGCCTTGATCATCCCGGCGCGCCCCAACGAGAAAAGCAGGTACCCTTTGATCAGCATTGACGACTACATCAAATGGAAGACCGAGGAAGGCACGCTATTCGACCCGTGGCTCAGGGTCCATGTGCGGGCAGGCGCGGAGATTATCAAAACCTGCCATGAGTCGAAGATCATTCGCGGGACGCGCGCCGAGTGGGAGGAATGGACCGGCATGAGATTCCCGCGAAGCGGCGATTATGTCATCCCCGGGGCGCTGGTGCCGGTCGTGATGGATGTTGAAAAAGATGAGGGCGTTTACGTCGAGCCCAACGTATGGTTGTTGCATGCAGTAGCTTGACCTGTTGATTGCTATGGAGCGAACCGACGCCTGGCCGTATGAATAGCGGCGTATAATTGTTGCCATGAGGCCTTTCCGATTGTTGGCGCTCGCAGTTCTACTCATCTTCGCCTACCAGCCACCGTTGACTTCCATCGTCACAATCATCGCCGACGATCAGATTATGATGCTCCAAACCAACGAGCGCGTGCCTTCGGCATTGCTGGATCAGGCAGGTCTAAAGCTCAACGCGAACGACCGCGTTCTCCTCCACGGGCTGGCCATCACCCCCGACAAACCCATTACGAATCACCCAATTACACTAGAAATCCGCCGGGCCATTCCCATCGACATCATCACACCCGAAGGGGAAAAACAGATTCGATCCTCTGCCTTTACGGTCGGCGAAGCACTACAGGAAGCTTCAGTGTGGCTACGCGCAGGAGATAAAGTGCATCCACCTCTCCACAGCCCACTCTCCCAGTCTCCAATCTCTATGTTACCCGCGCGCGACCTGACAATCACAGCTCATGGCCAAACCCTCCAGACCCTCTCCTCCGCGCAGACCGTTGGCGAGGCCCTGGCCGAGGCCGGGATTCCGCTCCTCGGGCTGGATTACAGCCTTCCCGCCGAAGATCAGCCGCTCCCCGCCGATGGTCAGATTCGCGTCGTCCGGGTGAGTGAGTCGGTCCTGCTCGCACAGAAGCCCATCCAGTTCGAGAGTGAACCTCAGGCCTCCGCGGAAGTACCACTCGATCAAACGCAGATCCTGCAGCCAGGAGAGCCTGGGCTCAGCGTGGAACGCATCCGTATCCGCTATGAGGATGGCGAAGAAGTCTCGCGCCTCACCGAAGAGGAGACACTCGTGCGTCCGCCCAGGACGCGGGTTCTGGGTTATGGCACCAAGGTCGAGGTTAAGACCGCCACCGTGGACGGGGTGCAAATCGAATACTGGCGTGCAGTGCCGATGTACGCCACCTCATATTCACCGTGCCGTTCGGGTACGGAAGAGTGTCACCCCGGCACGTCGAGCGGGAAGGCGCTCCGGAAAGGCATGGTCGCGTTACGGTATGATTGGTATTTGGCGATGCAGGGTCAACGGCTTTATATCCCCGGCTATGGCTTCGCAACCGTCGAAGATGTGTGTGGCGGCTGCGTGGGCCAGCCATGGATCGATCTCGGTTACAGTGACAACGATTTTGAACATTGGAGCTCATGGGTCACCGTATATTTTCTTACCCCCGTGCCTGCCCATGTGATCCACATTTTGGAATAATTCGGACCGGACTGAACTATGACAAAGCTGCAAAAAGCAATCCTCTCCTTTCTCACAACCCTTGGCTGCTGCATATTCGGGACCGTCACCTGGATGTACCAGGGCCCGTGGCAGCAGCCGCTCGGACCGGCGCTGCAGCTTTCGACCGCGACGCCGTTTCAATTGCCTGCCACATGGACTCCTGATCCACTGGCGACTGCAATTCCCACATTTGCACCGGTCAGGCCCGCACAGGCAGCCCTCACACCTGCCCCCGCACTCGACAACGTCGCCGGTCTGTGCGGCGCGCCGCCCGTGATGAACATCCTTGTCGTAGGCAGCGACTCGCGCGCCGACAGCTACCTCTACGGGCTGGCAGACGTCATCCGGCTTGTGCGCGTGGACTTCGTCAATCCAAAAGTTTCCGTCCTGGAATTCCCGCGCGACCTCTGGGTAGAGATCCCCGATATCGCGGACAACCTGAACGGGCAGGATCACGAACGGCTCAACCAGGCGTATCTTTATGGGAACCCCGGCTTTGGGTATACGGACGATCCGGCAGAAGGGCCGGGCCTGCTTGCGCGCACGCTGGCGCTTAACTTCGGCACAGATATCGATCACTATGTGGCTGCAAACATGCAGACCTTTGTAAAGATGGTGGATGCTCTCGGCGGTATCGATGTTACCCTGCCCAAAGGCGTCGATGGACGCACGGCTGAGGACCAGAACAAACGCCTGCTCTTCCCTGCCGGTACGCATCGCCTGAATGGAACCCAGGCGCTCACCCTGGCGCGCATCCGCATTCAGGGCGGCTTTGAGCGTGCAGATAATCAGAACCGCGTGCTTTGCGCGTTGCGCGATCAATTGACGAGACCGTCTGTCATCGGCAAAATTCCCAACCTGATCAAGTCCTTTCGAGGAGCGGTGCAGACCGACCTGAGCCCGCAGCAGTTTGGCCAGCTTGCCTGCCTCGGCACACAGCTCAAACCGGAGAATATCCTCTTTGCAGGCTTCCCGCAGGAACATTTCAAGCCAAAACGCGAGTATGATCCTGTTTTCAAGGGGACTGTTTTCGTCTGGGATGTGGACTTTAACACCCTGCGTGATTATGTCCGGCAGTTCCACGAGGGAACCTGGCCGCAGCCATCGGGCGGCACAGAGACTGAGGCAGAAGAGGAGATCCCCTTCTGCCCATGAATGAGATCCCTCCGCTCGACGCAGCGGCACTGCTCAAGCGTCATGGACTGCGCGCCCACAAGGGGCTAGGGCAGAATTTTTTGCAGGATCCAAGTGCGCTCGAGGAAATCGCTGCAGCGGCAGAGATCCGACCAACAGACACGGTGCTGGAGATCGGGCCTGGATTGGGAAGTCTGACCCGCTATCTCGCTGCCGCGGCCAAAGAGGTGGTTGCTGTCGAACTGGACGCGAACCTGCTCGCACCTCTGGACTCGGTCCTTGCCCCGCATCCGAATGTCCGTTTAATTCACGGGGATATCCTGAAGCTTTCCCCAGGGGATCTGATCAAGGAAAAGGATTATCTCGTCGTCGCGAACATTCCCTATTACATCACGTCCGCGCTCATCCGGCATTTGCTCGAAAGCGATCCGAAACCGCGCCGGATTGTGCTCACCGTTCAAGAGGAAGTCGCAGCGCGCATCTGCGCCACACCGGGAGATATGAGCCTGCTGGCTTTGAGCGTACAGATATACGGTGCGCCGCGCATCGCCGCGCGAATCCCGGCTGAGGCATTCTTCCCCGCGCCCAACGTGGATTCGGCCGTTCTGTGCGTGGACATCTATTCTTCCCCGTTGGTCAGACCAGAACGCCTGGAACGATTCTTCAAGCTGATCAAGGCAGGCTTCGGTCAGAAGCGCAAAACCCTGCGCAACGCTCTTTCGTCGGGCCTGCACATCTCCCCGGTCGACGCGGCGGACCTGCTCCGGCGGGCCGATATCGATCCGCAGCGCCGCGCCGAAACGTTGAGCATCGATGAATGGGAACGCCTGAGCGAGATCATCGACTAACCCTTTCCTGTTAAAGGCGGCGGTCGCCTTCTTCCACCTGTATTTCCCCGGGGCGGCTGATCCGGCGCAGATCACGGTAGTGCCAGCGCACATCCCAGATGCGGATGGCTGCTTCCAGCTGGATCTTGAGAGACATTTTCGACTTTCCCCAGCGGCGGTCCGCGAAGTGAATAGGCACCTCCGCGATCCGGAAACCCATCAGGAAGGCAACATATGCCATCTCGACCAGGAAAATATAGCCATTGGAGCGAATCCTGTCGAGGGGCATTTTTTGAAGGGCTTCGCGGCGCCACATGCGGTAACCGGTTGTAACGTCATGGAGCGGAAAACCCAGGAGCGTGCGGGCATAGAAATTTCCAAACGCCGAAAGCGCCTTCCGCCAGACGGGCCAGCGCCGGGCCAGCGAACCACCCCTGACATAACGCGAGCCGATCACAACATCATTCGAGGCGATGCGTTTGGCCATCTCGATCAATACAGCAGGGTCATGCGAAAAGTCCGCGTCCATCTGGACGATGGCTTCCGCACCCAGCTCGAACGCTCTGTGAAATCCTTCGATGTAGGCAGAGCGCAGGCCGAGCTTTCCCGCCCTGTGCATCACGACGACTTTGCCTGGATGTCGATTCGCCAGAGCATCGGCGACCGCCCCTGTGCCATCGGGGCTGTGATCGTCCACCACCAGCACGGCCAGATCCAGTGGAAGCGAAAATAAAGCGGAGACCAGCTTCGGCAGGTTCTCCGCTTCGTTGTATGTTGGCAATACGATCACGATAGGCATCAACGTTTGCTCAAAAGATCCTGCTTGAGTTTTTCAACGCTGGAAAAGCGGCCATAAACGGCAGGGACTTCTGAGATCTCGATCGCGAGCCGGTCCGGGCGTTGGGTCGCCAGCTCCCGATCCTTGATCGGATAGAAATAATCGAGTGACTGCTCGAGCCGGGAACGGATGCGTTCCTGTAACGGCGCCAGGTTAGCCGGAGAGGCGACAATGACAAAGTCGGTCGGGCCGATATGACCGATGAAGTCTTCCGTGGAGCCGCTCTCCTGCATCGTGTTATGGATCATCAGGCTGATTGCCCGCAGCACATCGTCGGAAGCGACAAAACCGTAGGCCTCGCGGAAGGAGTCAAGGTGGTTAATGGAGATATGGAGCAGCGCCCACCCGCTCTTGTGGATCACTTCGGAGAGGCGCTCCTCGACCAGCGGGCCTTCGGGCAGCCCGCTGACCGCGTTGGTCAGCGATCCCTGGCTCCCGCGCTTCAACGCGTTGCGGACACGCAGCCGCAGCTCCTGCACATCGAAGGGCTTGGTGATGTAATCATCCGCGCCGACTTCGAAGCCCTGCAGGCGGTCGACGCGCTCGCGTTTTTCGGTCAGAAAAATGATCGGGATCTGGCTCGTGTGACGGTCGCTGCGCACGCGGCGGGCAACTTCGTAACCATCGATATCCGGCAGGCGAATATCCAGGATCAGCAGGTCCGGCAGGACGGTCTGGGCGGCGCGGATCCCATCTTCCCCCCAATTGACCGTGAACACTTCATAGCCCTGGACGCGAAAATATGCGTTCAGCATCTCGGCTACATCCAGGTCATCTTCGACAATCAGGATTTTCGATTTGGCGTCTGCCACGATCAACCCTAGCTAAGAAATCGGTTCTTTTTGAATGACAAACTCACAGACTGCGTCGCCGACCGCGACGCATTTCGATTCATTCACGCGAAACTCGTTGCCGCCGGAGACCCATTTCAGGGATTCCTGCAGCAGCCCCGTGGCAATGTAGCACACGGGTTTATCTGCGTTCGTGCGTCCCCAGCACACAGGACATTTATGGATCGTCCAGATAAAATCTGAATCCCTTTCTTCAACGGTGCTGTACTGGTCACTGAGCTGGGAGAATATTTTTGCAAAGGCCGGCAAACCGATGCGCAGTTTGGAATAGAGCGGCAGGACCACAAATGCCAGGTCTGCCGCGCCGGCCAGAGCGCCGAAGTTCTTCAACGCGTCCGAGAAGGTGGCTCGCCCGGCCCGCAGCGCCAGGCCGCGGCCCCCGCGCGGACCGTACATCTCCTCGAGCGCGACGCCGATCGCAGAAAGCTCTGCAAAGTCGAAGCCCTTATCCAGGTTGTCCGGGGGATAATTCTCAATGTAATTATTCAAGCCGGCCAGATTGAGGATGGCATTGAGTCCATTCTTGCCCATCACTTCTTCGAGGGATTTAATGATGATCAGGCCAAACTTATTGGGATAATACAAACCAGTCTTTTGAACGGGGCTCATAACTCGACTCCACTTAGATCAGTTTTGCGAGATCTTCGGCGGCACGTCTCATATCCAGGAAGATCAGGCCTAGCTTCGCCTGCTCACGCGCCAGTGCGGTAAGTACAGCTTCTTCCCCTACCGACATGAGAACGACATAGCCTTTTTGCCCCTTGATATAAACCTGCTCGAGTGAACCACGACCTAACTCTGTTGCGATCCGTTCCCCGAGGGACAACATGGCGGCGGACATTGCGGAGACACGGTCTTCCTCCACCCCCTGCGGCAATGCGGAAGCGATGCTCAAACCATCCACGCTGACAACGGCCGAGGCTTCGATATCGGGCGATGAGGCTTGCAATTCGCGCAGACGGTCTACCATTTGTTGCGTACGTGACTTTGACAAGAGAGCCCTCCTGCATGGGGTGATATCCAGCCGTAATTGCCAAGCGGGGCTGTTGATGATTGCGGATAATTTAGCATAGTGAACAGAAAGTGTCAAGCCAGCCTTCTCGAACAGCTATTGTGTTCTTAGATTAAGGTCCGACAGAAGTTTTGAACCGGGAAGCCTGCCGAGATGACCAATAAAGTCATAGAACGTTGCCTGCTCGGCGGTTCGATTTTGACAGATTAGAAATATTATCAGGGCTCTGAGAATACAGCGGGATCTGCCTGTTTCCCCATGCTATAATCCCGGCAATGAGAAAAATGCTCTATCTGATCCTCGCAAGCGCCTTATCGCTCAGCTTTACGACATATATTCCACCCGCACAGGGTGAATCACCGGGTGGGGAATTCGAAAGCGGCGCGGTCGTGTGCGCGCCCGGCGCCTATCTGGAAGCCCCCGGCGACTGCCTCCCGCTCGGTCCTTCTATCTACATCACGGAAATGGCCAGGCTGGGTTTGACCTTT
>DASTFG010000305.1:0-8526 GCA_035708785.1 Anaerolineales bacterium | reverse complement strand
ACGGTCTGTAAATTCCTTTCCATACCCCATTCCATGGCGGCGCGAATGTTACTGTATTCTGCTTCCAAACGGAGTATCCATTCCATGGCACTGGCTGTGGTTAAATATGGCTCGGCTGTTTGGGACAGATCATAAAAATATTCAAGATGCCGGTTCCGCGTCGGTTCCATTTCACCGGACTCCAACAATTTATCACGCGCATACTGCCGCACCGTTTCGAGCAGACGATAACGTCTCTCCGGGGCATCGTCATCTACGGTCACCAGGGATTTGTTAACGAGTTGCGTGAGCAGCGTTAGTACATCCAACTCAGGACAAAGGGCTTCGGCGGCTTCAAAGGACCATCCATCCGCAAAGACGGAAAGCCGCCGGAATAAAGCACGCTCATCCTCGCTGAGCATGTCATAACTCCAATCGATCAGGGCCCTCAGTGTCTGTTGGCGCGGCAGGGCGGTGCGGCTCCCGCCCGTGAGCAGTTTGAAGCGATCGTCCAGGCGCGCCGCGATGTGCTCCGCCGAAAAGACCGCGACGCGCGCCGCGGCCAGTTCGATCGCTAACGGTATGCCGTCCAGGCGCTGGCAAATTTGGGCAATGGCAGAGGCATTCTTGTCCGTCAGATGAAAATTTGGGTGGGTCGCGGAGGCACGATCCACGAAAAGCTGAACGGACTCAAAGCCGGCCAGCTCTTCAAGCGTGAAGTCTGGCGACCCAGGCAAAGAGAGTGAAGGCACCCGGTAGACGGTTTCGCCGCCGATCCCGAGCGCCTCACGGCTGCTGGCAATGATCCTTAAATATAGGGAGTTGTGCAAAAATCGATCTGTCAGCTGGGCGCAGGTCTCGATGAGATGCTCACAGTTATCCAGCACGAGCAAAAGATGCTTATCACGAAAATAATTCATCACCAGTCCATCAAGAGACATACCCGGCTGCTCTCGTATTCCAAAGACCGAGGCAATGCTTTGCAGGACCAGTGCTGGATTTGCGAGAGGTGCCAACTCCACGAGCCAGACGCCATCTCTGAAGGAGGAGAGAAGATCAGAGGCGAGCTGCAAGGAAAGACGGGTCTTGCCTGTGCCGCCAGGCCCGATCAATGTGAGCAGGCGCGCGCCTTCGAGTTTTTGTTTTGCCTGCACCAGTTCATGTCCTCGCCCGATAAACGATGTGAGTTGAAGCGGGAGGTTGTTTGGAACCGTATCGATTGATTTGAGCGGAGGAAACGATTTTGGCAGCCCCGTTGCATTGAGCTGAAAAATTCTCTCTGTACGGGTTAAGTCCTTGAGGCGATGCTCACCCAAGTCGAACAGAGTCATGTTCTCGGGGAGATGATCACGAATAAGTTCTGCAGTGATTCCGGAAAGGAGAATCTGCCCACCGTAAGCAGCAGACATGATTCTGGCCGCCCGGTTGAGGGCTTGTCCGTAATAATCGCCACCCCGTAGCTCGGCTTCGCCGGTATGCAGTCCCATCCGAACCTTTAGCCGCAGATCGGGACTTCCGTCGCCACTTTGCGGAAGGACAAGGGATTGGAGTCTTTGCTGCGCCGCCACGCTCGCGCAGATGGCATCCATCGCTTTTTCAAAGACCGCATGGATTCCATCGCCTGTGGTCTTAATCATATGGCCGCGATTTGATTCTACGGCTTCGCGCAGGATTGTGTCATGTTCGGCCAGTGCCGGCTGCATAGCTTCGGCGTCTTTTTCCCAAAGCTGGGTCGAGCCTTCAATGTCCGTGAACAGGAAAGTAACAGTTCCGGAGGGGAGGTCAGTCATGAGGCTCCTTTAACGCATATTCGACAGCCTGCTCAACTGTCATGGCACGGCCCTCCTCCCAAAGGGCAGAAAGGGCTTCTTCACCCAGTGCAGCCCGCACGGCAGCTATGTTCCGTTCATGATTCTCGCGCTCGAGGGGTGAGATCAGGAAACGGAACTGGGCATAAAAGGTTTCGGTGGCGCCATACAGCCTGGCTGCCCGTTGCATCTCACCTTGTGCGACCGCCAGAGCGGCAAATGTCTCGAGAGAGTAAGCAAGATTCCAATGATTGGCGCTTTCCCGAAACCTCTTCAGACTTTGCGTGTACAGAGACCGGGCCCTGTCATAGTCACCCTGTGAATAGGCTACTCGCCCTAACCCATTCAATGAGTAGCCAACCGTAAACTGGCCCTCGATTTCATGTCCGAGAGAGAGTGATTCTTCAAAACGTTGGGCAGCCAGCTCAAGATTTCCCTGCACCCATGCGACAGATCCCAGATCATAGAGTGTTCCCGCAATTGCGCCTTTGTTGTCCAGCTTGCGGACGATCGTCAAGGTTTCTTCGTACATCTTGGCGGCCTGCTCGTAGTCGCCCCGCGACCAGGCGACTCTCGCCATGTCGTAGCGCCGGACGGCAATGGTATTTTGATCTCCCATATCCCGTCCAAAGGCCAGTGCTTCCTCATAGAGCTTCGCCGCCTGCTCAAATTGCCCCTGCGCCAGCATCACACTGCCCATACCCGAGAGGGCCGTGCTGACAGCCCATTTATTGCCGATTTCTCGAAAAGCCTCCTGGCTGCCCGTGTAGAGCGTCATGGCCTGTTCATAGTCTCCCTGCCAGAGAGCCAGATTTCCCAGCAGGGAAAGGCTCCAGGCCACGCCGTCCTTATCTCCAAGCTCACGCCGCAACGCCAGGTCTTCCTCCCAGATCTTCTTGGCTTGTACGAAATCCCCCTTGATCAGTGAATAGCTGCCGAGGTGGTCGAGGCATTGCGCTACCCCAAATTTGTCTCCCACTTCCCGGAACAGGGCCAGGCTTTTCTCGGTCAGGTCCCGGGCTTGCTCGAGATCCTCATGGTAGGAGGCTCCCTGCGCAAGATTCCAGAGTGCGTACGCCACGCCTCGCTTCCCTGGAGACCCCAGTTTCTGATGCAGCGCCAGACTCTCTTCGGATATCTGACGTGCCCGATCCGCGTTCCCGTGCATGATCATCAGGGTACCAGCGGCGTTGAGTGCTTTACCGCGTATGACAGTGCTGCTCGATGCGGTATTCTCCTGTTTGTCTGCCGAAAGGGCCCGTTCCAGCCACTCGATCCCTTCGCTCTTTCCACCGCGAATATGCCAGAACCATAACAGGGCGCTGGCGATCCGTAAGCCGGCTTCGATGTTCGCCTCCAGTGCCCACTCGAGCGCGGCGCGGATGTTATCTATTTCTTTCTCCAATCGGTCCAGCCAGGCGACCTGGTCGGGACCGCGTAATTCAGGTTCTGCCCGCTCGGCAAACTTGAGATAGTGCTCCAGGTGCCGGCCGCGAACCCCCTCGCCTCCGCCAGCCTCCAGCAGCCTCTCCCGCGCATATTGCCGGATCGTTTCCAATAAACGGTAACGCGCCTGCGCATCTGACCCGGTATCCGGAATGGCAAGCGATTTATTGACCAACTGAGTGAGAAGATCCAAAATATCGCCCGCCTCGAGCCCATCCCCGGCGCAGATCGCCTCGGCTGCCTCCAAAGTCCAGCCGCCTGCAAAGACCGAAAGCCGCCGAAATAATGTACGCTCCGTTTCGGAGAGCAGGTCGTAGCTCCAGTCGATCAACGCCCGCAGGGTCTGGTGCCTGGGCAGAGCCGTCCGGCTGCCGCCAGTGAGCAGACGAAAACGATCGTCGAGCCGGGCTGCGACCTGCTCCACAGGCATGATCTTCACCCGCGCCACCGACAATTCGATTGCCAGCGGAATGCCGTCCAGCCGGCGGCAGATCTGTGCAATGGCGGGCGCGTTCATCTCGGTCAGCTCGAAGCCCGGCTGGATGATCTCGGCGCGTTCCACAAACAACCGCATGGCTTCGTATTGTGACAGCGCCGGCAAGGATGGCAGGTGATGGATATCCGGGATCGAAAGCGAAGGCACCCGGAAAGAAAATTCGCCGGGGATATTGAGCGCCTCCCGGCTGGTTGCCAGGATGCAGTTGTGCGGACAGGCTTGCAGTAGTGTCGCCACGAGCTGCGCGCAGGCGGCGAGCAAATGCTCACAGTTATCCAGGATCAGCAGTAATTCCCGGCTTCGGAGATAGTCGGTCAGAACGGTCAGGATCGGACGGCCCGCCGCCTCACGGATCCCCAAAACGGACGCGACCGACTGGGGCACCAGGGCCGGATCGGAAAGCGAGGCCAACTCGACCAGCCAGACTCCATCCGGGAACAGCTCCAGCAATTCCGCGCCGACTTGCAGCGCGAGGCGGGTCTTGCCTGTGCCGCCAGGTCCGGTGAGTGTCACGAGACGATCACCCAGGAGCTGCCGTTTCACCTCGACGATCTCCTTCTCGCGCCCGACGAAACTCGTCAATTGCATCGGGAGGTTATGGGGGAAAAGATCCAGGGTCTTGAGCTCGGAAAAATCTGCAGGCAGCCCGGGCGCCGTGACCTGATAGATATGCTCCGGGCGGATCAGATCCTTTAAGCGATGCGTGCCAAGATCGTACAGCTGAGTCTGATGGGGCAGAAAGTCCCGAACCAGCTCATAGGTGGCCTGGCTGAGCAGGATCTGCCCGCCCTGGCTGACGCTGAGCAGCCGTCCCAGGCGGTTCAACACAGGTCCCACATAGTCGTCGTTACGCTCCTCGGTCACGCCGGTGTGCAGCGCCATCCGGACGCGCAGCGGACCGATCTCCCCCCAGGGCTCGCTGTTCAGGGCGCGCTGCGCCTCAATGGCGGCATGCAGCGCATCCAGCGCTGTGTCGAAGGCGACCTGGAAGGCGTCGCCGATCATCTTGTAGACGTATCCACCGTGGGCCTCCGCCGCGGCACGCAGGATCGCTTCCTGGCGCGCAAACGCCTGGGCCATCCATTCAGGATGTTCTTCCCACCAGTGTGTGCTGCCCTCGATGTCGGTGAAAAGGAAAGTGACTGTGCCGGACGGAAGGTGGCTAGACATAGTACTGGCGACTATTATATTACGATAATAAAAGGCCCTGATAAAGGGCTCATCACCTGCTTAATGGGTGTAAACCTGCCTGCACATTGGTTCTGGCAGCCCATTCCAGCGCGGAGATGATCGCGCTCAACAAACAGGCGCTCCAGCCACAATGCCTGATCTACACCATAAGAAAAGCCCCACGGCTAGGTGTTCACCTGATCGCGGGGCAATTACGAATTACCAATTACCAATTACCATAAATTGGGAGATTGCTTCGAGCGGTAGAGCGCCGCTCTCGCAGCGACATTTTACTCTTCCAGCGTGCTGATATCTCCCTCCGGCAGGCCCTGCGCCCTGGCCTTCAACACCCGGCGCATGATCTTGCCCGAGCGCGTCTTGGGGAGCTTGTCCACGAACTTCACCTCTTCCGGGCGGGCGATCGGCCCCATATGGGTGGCGACATGCTGGCGTAATTCCTCGGCCAGCTCCGGGGAGGGTTCCTGACCGGCACGCAGCAGCACGAAGGTATGAATGCCCTGACCCTTGACCTCATGCGGAAGCCCGATCGCGGCCGCCTCGGCAACCGCCGGATGGCTGACCAGCGCCGACTCAACTTCCGCCGTGCCCAGCCGGTGGCCGCTGACCTTGATCACATCGTCCACGCGGCCGATGATCCAGAAGTAGCCGTCCTTGTCGCGTTTGGCCGAGTCGCCGGTGGTGTACAGGCCCGGGTTCTTCGACCAGTACTGGCTTACGTAGCGGTCCGGGTCGCCGTAGATCGTCCGCAGCATGGCGGGCCAGGGACGCTTCAAGACGAGATAGCCTTCCGTGTCGTCCGGGACCGGGTTGCCCTGCTCGTCCACGATCTCGGCCTCCTGCCCGAAGAACGGGCGCGTGCCCGAGCCGGGCTTGAGCGGCACCGTGGGCGTCGGCGTGATCATGAACATGCCGGTCTCGGTCTGCCACCAGGTATCCATGATGGGGCAGCGCTCCTTGCCGATCACGCGGTAGTACCACTTCCAGGCTTCGGGGTTGATCGGCTCGCCGACCGAGCCCAGCAGCCGGAGCGAGGAAAGATCGTGCTTGTTCGGCCAGGCTTCGCCGAAGCGCATCAGCCCGCGGATGGCGGTGGGGGCCGTGTACAGGATGGTGATCCCGTAGCGCTCCACGCACTGCCACCAGCGGTTCGGATAGGGGAACATCGGCCCGCCTTCGAACATGAACGAGGTCGCGCCGTTGAGCAGCGGCCCGTAGACGATGTACGAATGACCCGTCACCCAGCCCGGGTCTGCCGCGCACCACCAGCGGTCTTCATCCTTGATATCGAACACGTATTTGAGCGTCGAGTAGATTCCGACCATGTAGCCGCCGTGCGTGTGCACAACGGCCTTTGGCTTGCCCGTCGAGCCGGAGGTGTACAGGATGTAGAGCGGATCTTCGGCGTCCATCACTTCGGTGGGGCATTTGCCGTTTGCGATCGGGAGCGCCAGCAGGTCGTGATACCAGTGATCGCGGTTCGCTTCCATCGGGACGCCGTGCCCGATCCGCTTGACGACGATCACGTTCTCGACGGAGGGGCAGCGCTTGAGGGCCTCGTCCACCGTGCGCTTGAGCTCGACGACCTTGCCGTTGTTGTAGCTGCCGTCCATGGTAATGACCAGCTTGGACTGGCTGTCGTCGATGCGGCCTTGCAGGGAGTCGACCGAGAAGCCGCCGAACACAACCGAGTGGATCGCGCCGATCTTGGCGCAGGCCAGCATGGCGAAGACGATCTCGGGCACGCGCCCCATATAGATGGTGACGCGGTCGCCCTTCGTCACGCCCATGGCCTTGATGATGTTTGCCATGCGGGAGACCTCGCGGTTCATGGCGTAGTAGGAATAGGTCTGGTGCAGCTTCCCGTCTTCGCTTTCCCAGATCAGCGCCAGCTTGTTCTTGTGATAGGTTTTAAGATGCCGGTCGATGCAGTTGTGAACGATATTGACCTTGGCCCCCGTGAACCATTTGAAGAACGGCTTGTTCGAGTCGTCCAGGACTTTGTCCCATTTCTCGAACCACTCCAGCTCTTCGGCTTCCGCGGCCCAGAACCCTTCCAGGTCTTCTCGGGCTTTCTCGGCGAGCGCATCCCAATCTTTGAGGCGCGCCTGGTCGATGACTTCCTGGGATGGGTGGTAGACTTCGCCTTCCATCACTCTGCCGTTGGTCTTCTCTTGGGTCGCCATATGGTTCTCTCCTGTCAATGTTTTGCCTATTCTACCCCGTGTTGGAGAAATATGACAAATTTTGTAACCAAATTGACCCCCACCCGGCCTGCACGAACGAAAGTCTCTGCCGATGACTCGACATGTTTGCGGATCCTGGAGACCTACGGTCAATGACTCCGGGCTCGGTCTGGAGACCACCGCCCAGCATAGGAGGCGTTTGAACTCCTTGCCCGGCGAGAATCGTGCAGCCAATCTTGAAAACTGATTGTAAGAAGTCGTTGCGGAACTGCATGGTATATTGGGATCCAGAACGACAGCCGACAAAGGCAAACCCGTCGAAAGGCGGGGACGCAAAGCCCAGGGTCTACCACTGCACGCAAGTCGTGAGTCATGACTGCCAGGCTACCGAAAGTCACCCCTATGATTTTGTGAACCTTCGGCCTGGCTGGAATATGCCAGTTTTTTTTGTCGGGTGCCCAGACATTACGGTCATGCCCGGAGGCAAACATCACAACACAGCAACGATAGCTCCCTTTATGCCGATTGAGAGGCTGAACGGCAGGTAGCGAGGATTTCCTCACTGGAAAATCTATTTTTCCTATAAGCAAAATAAATTTTCCTCATAGGAAAGCAGCAACTTCCTCATAGGAAACCGCGAACTTTCTCATAGGAAAATCCGGTTTCCCTGGTAGGAAGTCTGGATTGGCCCGCCGAGCTCTCAGCCCCCGTACTGTATCCACCGTCACTCTGTTTCTCGCCAATCATCGTCCGCGAGACAGACCATTAACAAGGAAAATGAAAATGGCTAAACTAATTCAAGCCTTCGCGAAATACTGTCCCAAGATCGATCTCATCGAGGCCGCCGACCCCAAACGCTTCATGGAATTGATCACCCAGCGCACCACGCTCTCGGCGGGTGTGGTCAAGAACGTGCAGGAAAGCGAAGTCGAAACGCTGATCGGCTTGCTCAAGGAAGGTCGCTCGGTGAATACCGGCGTGGCGATCTTCCGGCCCACCATCGACGCACAGGGCAACCTGAGCGTCAGCGTGCGCGTCGACAAGCGCATTACCGCAGCGCTGAACATCCCCGGCGCCTTCACCGGCAAGATCAACAACAGCGCCAACATCGGCAAGACGACCGAAGAGATCGTCGCCCTGTGGAATGTAGACAACCCCAAGGACCTGGTGGAGGGGAGCACCGTCGCCCCACCATCCGGACCATCGTTCAAATAATATCGCTTTCTACCATATCTGTCCGTGGGACGGCTTAGCCATCTGGCTAAGCCGTCTTTGCATTAAGGTCGCTGTCACTTGAAGTACCTTGACCCGCGGATTGCTCTGGCCGATTCAGGATTTTCACAGAAAATTCAGGATTGCACAAAGGCCTGCCCTCAGGAAGTGATCTTTGGCAGATTGACCGGGCGAGAGTTGAAGATATATA
>DASTFG010000304.1:0-10671 GCA_035708785.1 Anaerolineales bacterium | reverse complement strand
GTGCCGTCGCGTCGGAGGTTACCTCCGCCCTGTCGGAGTTTACTGCCGCTGTGTCGGAGGCTAATTCCGCTATAGCGGAGTTTCGTTCCGCTATGGCGGAGGTAAATCCCGCCCTGTCGGAGGTTAGTCCCGCCGTGTCGGGGTTTGATGCCGCCGCAGTACAGTTTGAACTGCCTGCCTGATCATCTCAATTTACTGGGAGCTGGTCTCGATTTCCCGTGGAGGAACTCGATCTCGTGACTTTCATCAATAGGAATCCAGAAACAAAGGTGGTTTAATGAGCGCATGGACTCATCGCTTCCGCCCTTCTTCAAGCCTCGCGGCGTGGTGATCATCGGCGCGTCGACCTCTCCGGAAAAGTTAGGCTACGGTGTGGCCCGCAACCTGGTCCAGAGCGGGTATCCGGGCGCGATCCATTTCGTCGGGCAGAGGCAGGGGGAACTGTTCGGACTCCCGATTTACACAGACCTGGGCCAGCTCCCTGACCCGGTCGACCTCGCGGTCCTGATCGTCCCGCCTGGGGCGACTCCGGCGAGCATCGAGGCCTGCGGACATCGCGGAGTCAGGGCCGCGATCATCGCCGCGGCGGGGTTTCGGGAGGCTGGCGAGGAAGGCGCAGCGCTCGAGAATCAGTGTCTCGAAGCGGCAAGAAAGTACAGCGTCCGTTTGCTGGGCCCCAACTGCATCGGCACGATCGATACGCACCTCCCCCTCGACACAACCTTCCTCCAGCCGCCTATGCCCGCGCCGGGTCACATCGGATTCATTTCGCACTCGGGCGCGTTCTGCGCGGCGATCATCGACTGGGCGCGGGGCGAAGGGTTTGGCTTCTCGCAGATCATCAGTCTCGGCAATCAGGTGGATGTCAACGAGACCGATGCTCTCTCGGCGCTCGCAGACGACGAGCACACGCATGTCATCGTGATGTACATGGAGACTGTTTCGGATGGGCGCCGCTTCGTCGAAATCGCCCGCGAGGTAACGCAGCACAAGCCGGTCATCGCGCTCAAGGTCGGCCGCTTCGAGGCCGGGCAGAAGGCCGCAGCCTCGCATACGGGCGCGCTGGCGGCTTCAGATACCGCGTTCGAGGCAGCCTTCGAGAAAGCCGGGGTCCTGCGCGCCGATACCGCGGAGCAGATGTTCGACTGGGCGCGGGTGTTGACGAGTTGTCCGTTGCCTTATTCTGCCTTTCGACTACTTGGCGAAAGACGCCACTCCGCTCAGGGCGGTATCGCGATCCTCACCAACGCAGGCGGCCCTGGCGTCATCGCTGCGGATGCAGTCGAGAGCAATGGCTTGTGCCTTGCGAGATTGGATGAAGAGACGGTCGAAGCCCTGCGCGCACACCTGCCTCCCGCCGCGAGCGTGCACAACCCCGTGGACATGCTGGCATCCGCATCGCCTGAGGCGTATGCAGCCTGCCTGAAGATCCTGCTTGGGGATGAAAACGTGGATGGGGCGATGGTCATTCTGCCTCCCCCGCCGATGTTCAAGGCAGAAGAGGTGGCGAAGAAGATTGTAGAAGTCATCGCCGCCGAGGACGGCGGCTTGAGCGGTCCCCTTAAACCGGTTGTGATTGCATTGATGGGATCAACACTCGTCGAAAAGGCGCGCTTGGTTTTTGAATGCGCCCACCTGCCAGTTTATCCCTTCCCGGAACGCGCGGCCTCGGCGCTGGGCGCGCTTTGGAGGCGACAAGAGCTTTTAGCCACTCAGCCACAGAGATACGGAGAATACAAAAAAACTCCGCGTCGCCGCGTCTCTGTGGCTAAGCCTGATGAGCTTTTTGCTGCATACGGAATCCAAACTGCTCCCATCAAACTTGCA
Source organism: Anaerolineales bacterium (assembly GCA_035708785.1). GTDB lineage: Bacteria > Chloroflexota > Anaerolineae > Anaerolineales > Villigracilaceae > Defluviilinea. Next base: position 8,844 of record DASTFG010000304.1, on the reverse strand, counting down.
CGTTCCGTTGATGAGGCGATCAGTATGGCGAATGACCTTGGTTATCCGGTCGTGATCAAGATCGCCTCGCCTGATATCTCACACAAGTCGGATCTCCGCGGCGTGCAGTTGAACATTGAAGATGCCGCTGCTCTGCAAAGTGCCTACATGCAGATGATGGAGCACGTCAAAGCCGCGCAGCCCACAGCGCGAATCGATGGAGTCTACATCCAGCAACAAATCGCGGACGGACAGGATGTGATCGCCGGGATGGTGCGCGATCCGAACTTTGGGCCGCTGATGATGTTTGGCTCGGGCGGCGTCGAAGTGGAAGGACTCCGGGATGTGTCCTTCGCCCTGGCGCCGCTGAACCAGGCCGAGGCGGAGAAAATGATCCGTAGGACATGGGCCGGTCGAAGACTGCGAGGCTTTCGCCACATCCCCCCTGCTGACGAGGACTCCGTCATCGATGTCTTGATCAGACTCTCGCGGCTGGCCGTCGAGAACGGCTCCATCGAAGAGATCGAGATCAATCCTTTGCGGGCCCTGGGGCAAGGCGCGGTCGCCCTCGATATTCGAATAAAATCTGTTGTATAGAAGGAAGAAATGTTGTATAGTGAGTACAGCCCAAATCATAAGGAGAGAAACAATGGCAGACAGTGTTTATAAAGTGATCCAGTTGATCGGCACGAGCACGGAGTCATGGGAAAGGGCCGCGGCGGTGGCCGTCGAGCGCGCCTCACAGACGCTGCGCGAGCTGCGCGTTGCCGAGGTCATTGAGCTGGATATGGTCATCGAAGAGGGCAAGGTCACCACGTATCGTGCCAAATTGAGAGTATCGTTCAAGTACGAGGGCCCCGACGCATAGTTCCCCCGGAATCCGGGGGGAATCACATTTTCATATCCTTGGAACCAGGCAGCCACTCGAAGTAAAATCATCGAGGAGGCTATATCTATTTGTCTAAAAGAGTGATCCAACTCACAGCCCTCATTTTTTATCCGATCAAAGCCTGCCGCGGCGTCGAGGTGGATTCGGCGCATGTCGAACGAATGGGGCTGGCGCATGACCGCCGCATGATGCTCGTCACGCCCGATGGCGAATTCCTGACGCAGCGCGAGTTTCCAAGATTGGCTCTGGTGACCCCTGCACTACATAACGGAACCGTCACCTTATCCGCGCCCGGCTATGATTCGCTTCAGCTGCCGATCCAGTCGACGGGGATTCCCTGGCCCGTCAATGTTTGGAAGAGCACGGGAGTGCACGCGATCGACCAGGGTGATGAGGCCGCCGGGTGGTTTTCGGACTGGCTGGGCGCGTCCGTGCGGCTGGTGCACATTGCGGAAGGATTCATCAGGAGGATCAATGAGAAGTATGCCGTCTCACCCGACGATCATACAGGCTTCGCCGATGGATACCCGATTCTGCTTGCCTCGGAAGAATCGCTCGAGGATCTGAACTCACGTTTGGAGGCGCCGGTCCCGATGAACCGCTTCCGGCCGAATATCGTTGTGCGCGGCGGTGAGCTTTTCGCGGAGGACACCTGGAAACGGGTCCGGATCGGGGATGTGGAGCTGGCTGTCGTCAAGCCATGCGCCCGCTGCGTGGTAACCACGATCGACAAGGAAACACTCGAGCAGGGCAAGGAGCCGCTGAAGACGCTGGGGAAGTACCGGAAGCACGAGCTCGGTGCGATCTTCGGGCAGAACGCCATCCCGTTGAACGCGGGCAGGCTCCGGCTGGGGATGACCGTCGAGGTCCTGGCCTGATGGCTCGACTTCGCCGGCCGCCGCTTAGCGCGGATTAATGTCCGGATTGACACCCTTTTTATCCTCCAGTATAAGTTCCACATGATCTCGACAAAGAAGCTGGCCTGGCTGTGCGCCATGCTGGTGCTCTCCGCCTGCCAGGCCGCGCCGCAGCTCCCAAACCCGCTCCCGACCCTTGTGCCAACGCTCTTACCCCGCCAGATCACCCGCCCAAGCGAGACTCCTTCACCCCCGCCGACGTCCACGCCGCTGCCGACCGTCGCACCGGTGATCCGGATCGAAAGCGGCGATCAGGCTCTATTCTTCGGCGATTATGACTCGGCGCGCCAGGAGTATGAGGCCGCGCTCAACGACTCGACCGAGGAGGCTCTCAAGGCCGCGGCACTCTGGGGCCTCGGGCGCACCGAACTGGCGGATGGCCGCTACCAGCAGGCCGTCGCGGCCCTCACAACCCTCACGGAGACCTATCCCGAATCGACCTACTCCGCCCGCGCCTATTTCCTTCTCGGCAGGACCTATGACGGACTGGCGCAATACCAGCAGGCCGCGGAGGCCTATGAGACCTATATGGACCGGGTGCCCGGCGTGCTGGATGGCTATGTTCAGGAATACCGGGGAGATGCCCTGTATGAGTTGGAGGATTACACCGGCGCACAGAACGCTTACAGGGCCGCCCTGGGCTCAGCGCGCCTGGACGATGGCGTGGATCTGCAGATCAAGGCCGCGACAGCTCGAGCCGAGTTCGGGGATTACGCCGGGGCGCTGGCTCTGTACGACCAGATCTTTGCCACCTCGACGGATGATTACATCCGGGCCCAGATGGATTACCGGGCCGGGAACGCGCACGTGGAATTAGGCCAGCTGGAGGAGGCGTACGCACGCTACCTGCACGCGGTCGAGAACTATCCGCTTTCCTATTATTCATACCTCTCTCTGGTGGAATTGATCGACGCCAATATCGCCGTGGACGATTTCGACCGTGGGCTGGTCGATTACTTCGCGGGGCAATACGATGTGGCCCTCGTGTACTTCGACCGCTATATCGACGCGAACCCGGACAACGACGGCAGCGCGCATTACTACCGGGCATTGACGCTGCGCGACCTGCGGCGCACGCAGGAGGCGATCGACGAGCTGGATTATTTCATAGAGGCCCATTCTGGCCACGAGCGCTGGGCAGATGCCTGGTCCGAAAAGGCCTTTCTCGAATGGGCCTCCTTGGGTGATTATCAGGCCGGGGCCGCGACCCTGCTGGAATATGTTTCGACTGTGCCCGACTCTTTTCTCGCCCCGAGCATGCTGGTAGATGCCGGGCGGATCATCGAGCGCGATGACCGTCTCGAGGAGGCCGCCCAGACGTGGGAACGGGTCGCGGACGAGTATCCCGGAAGTGAGCACGCACCGCTGGCGCTTTTCTGGGCCGGCATTGCGCGTTTCCGCTTAAGCGATTTCGAAGGCGCTCTGGCCACCTTTCAGCGAAGTCTGCTGCTTTCCTCCCAGCCGGGAGACCGCGCCCGCAACTATCTGTGGATCGGAAAAACGCAGCATCAACTGGGCGAGGCAGAGTCGGCGCGAGAATCCTGGCAGCAGGGACAGGCAGTCGACCCAACAGGATATTACAGCCTGCGCGCCCGGGACCACCTCCTGGGCCAGGCCCCGTTTGAATCCCCCCCAACGACTGATCTCGACCCCGATTTGGCAAAGGAGCGAAAGGATGCCGAAGTGTGGGTTCGCATTACCTTCGAGCTCCCACCGGATACAGACCTGACCGGACCCGGCACGCTCGCGCAGGATGCGCGCTTCATCCGCGGCACCGAATTGTGGGAACTTGGGATGTATGACCAGGCGCGGGTTGAGTTCGAAGCCCTGCGTGAGGCGGTCAATGCGGACCCGGCCGATAGCTTCCGCTTGGCCAACCACCTGCTCGACATCGGCCTGTACCGGACGGGGATTTTTGCCGCGCGGCAGGTCCTGACCCTGGCCGGCCATGAGAGCCAGGCAGCCTCACTCACCGCGCCGCCCTACTTCGGTCACAGCCGCTATGGCCTGTATTACCATGACCTGATCATCACCGAAGCACAAAGGTATGGGTTGGACCCGCTGTTACTATTCAGCGTGGTTCGCCAGGAGAGTTTATTCGAGGGGTTCGTCCGTTCCACCGCGGGCGCGCATGGTCTGATGCAGGTCATCCCTGCCACCGGTGAACAGATCGCCCGCGAATTGAACTGGCCCCCCGCCTACGATTCTGAGGACTTATACCGCCCCATCGTCAGCGTGAGGTTTGGATCCTATTATCTCGATAAGAACAGGGATTTGTTCGACGGGAATCTGTATGCCGGGCTGGCCGCGTACAATGCAGGCCCGGGCAACGCAATCGTCTGGAACGAGCTGGCAGGGAACGACCCCGATCTGCTGCTCGAGATCATCCGCTTCGAGGAAACGCGCAATTACATCCGTTTCATCTATGAGATATTCAACACCTATCGAATGCTGTACGGCGCATCAACCTGAGCGACTCGCCTTTAAGAGCCTGAGCACTTCGAAAGGATTCTCTTAAGAGCGTAAAAAAAAAAGAATAAACCCCGGCTCTCACCGGCCGGGGTTTCATTGTTTATCCGAGATGGGCAACAATCCGCTGATGAGCGGTCTCCACATCCATGTCGAGCACCGCAACGAGTTTATCGCGGCCGGTCGCGCCTGCCACGATATCCAGACGAGATTTCGGCACACCCAGGATGTCCGCCAGGAATTCGATCAAGGCCTGATTGGCCTCGTTATCCACCGGCGCCGCGGCGAGACGCACTTTGATCGTCCCGTCATCCAGCAGGTCGACGATCTCATTGCGGCTGGCGCGCGGGGTCACACGCACCGCCAGAGCTGAGCCTTTTTTACCGCCGTGCAGTCGAAATTTGCGCTCAGACATGGTTCACCTCAAGTTAAGTAGGAGGGAGATCAGGACGCCCCTGATGAGCTGAATCAGTAAGATCAAGATCAACGGACTGAAGTCCAGCATGCCCACCAGCGGCACCACGCGACGGATCGGAGCGAGCATCGGCTCGACGATATTATCCACACCGCGCCGTATGGGATGATAGGGATCCATAAAGAATGACAGGATCACGGAAACAATGACGAGCAAGACAAGCAACTGAGCGACGATATTGATGATTGTTACCAGGCTGAGTACCACGCTTCATCCTCCAGATTGATAGTTGCGTGCGCCGACGATCGCCGTCCCTACTCTGACCAGGGTTGCGCCCTCTTCCACCGCCACGCCGTAATCGGTGCTGGTACCCATCGATAACTCACGCCAGCTCGCTGCAGGGAATCGATCCGCCAGATGGTCACGCAGCTTCCTCAGGCGTTGGAAGAAGCGCCGCGAATCCTCCGGCTGCGTACCCAGGGGCGGCATCGTCATGAGTCCGTGAACGCGCAGGTTTGGCAGATCCAGCAAAGAGGCGATGTCGGGAAGGAATAGATCCCACTGCGCTTGCTCCGAAGCATTCCAACCATATTTGCTCTCTTCGCCGCCAACATTGAACTCCAACAGCACAGGCAGCCTGCGATTGCGCTCGCCTGCCAAGCGATCGAGCCGCTGCGCGAGCTTGAGACTATCGAGCGAGTGTAAAAGTGCGAAGTGGTCGGCCACCAGGCGGGCTTTGCGACTCTGCACATGACCGATCATGTGCCATTCTACACCACTTTGCAAGCCCAGAGATTGAATTTTCATAACACCCTCCTCGGGATAGTTCTCGCCGAGAACTCGTACGCCTGCATCGATGGCAGCCCGAACAACCTCCAGCGGTTGGGCTTTGGTGACCACCACAAGGCGCACTTCCTCGGGGTCGCGTTGGCTCCTGTGGGCAGCCTGTGCGATGTTGTGGAGAGCCTGGAGATAGTTCTCACGGATGGATTTTATGAGCTCGGGCATGGCGTAATTATAATCTTCGAGTTTTATTTCCCCCGAACCCCGTCTCCGATTCCCGCCGAGGGAAAGAGTCTACTGCAGAGCCATCAGTGCGCCAAAGCGGCCTGTGCGCCCCTTTTCGGCGCGATGGGAGAACCAGTCCTCTGTGTGGCAGGCCGTGCAGATACCGGACACTTCGATCCGGTTTACGCCCATCCGCTCGAGCTGCAAACGATTCGCTTCCCACAAGTTGAAGTGAATCTTCCCACGATGCGATTTGAGCACCAGCTCCGACTCATCCCCAAACTTCTGCATGACCTGCAAAATGACATCAGCGCCGATCTCGTAATGGTCGGGGCCGATGGAGGGCCCGATGCAGGCAATAATATCAGAGGGATTCGAGCCGTATTGTTCCTTCATGGCAAGGACGGCTGAGGTTGCTACGCCGCGCACGGTACCCATCCAGCCCGCGTGGGCCACACCGATGATTCCCTGCCGCGGGTCATGGAACAGAATCGGCACACAATCGGCAAAGCGCATAAAGAGTGTGACTTCGGGGCGGTCGGTCAGGATCACATCCGCCTGGCGCAGGGACTCACCTTCGGGGCGAGGGGCCCGGGCACAGACCACGTCCGCGCTGTGGACCTGCCAGACGTCGAAGATCGACTCCGGTCTGCAGCCTAACGCTTCAAAGGAGAGCAGTCGATTCTTCCGAACGCGCTTAAGGTCATCACCTACGGTACCCCCAACGTTGAGGGAGCCCCAGGGCTCCGGGCTGACCCCACCGCGCCGTGTAAACACCGCGTGGCGGGTTTGTAATCCCTCAAATTGAAAGTAGCGAAGTCCGTTGTGCTGGACAAACGACATAGCCAGATCCTCAGGCGCGTAGTAAAAGGCAAACCCTGTCCGAAATCAGGGATTCATCTTCGAAATGGCGGCAAACTTCTTGATGAAGAACTGGCGAGTCTCGGCCATATTCTCCTCCATGTACGGGTAGGCAAACCAGGCTGTTGCAAAACCGAAGAGCCCGCCCGTGAGCACACGCAGAACCGGCGTGCTTTCGCGGTATGGTAGGACGGAGGCCAGCCACGGCCATTCCATCTGGCTGAACAACTGTGAAAAGCCATCCAGGCCGATAGGACCCATGCCGATCAGGATCCAGAGCGTCCAGTGCAATGGCCTGATGCGCCGGCCCGATAATGCAAAGATCACGCCAAATAAAAGGATAGCGCCGTAGATCGCGATATCGCGTTCGCAGAGGGCCATTTTGTAGCCGACAGTTTCATTTCCGGTGAACTGCCGCGCCTGAAACCGGGAGAATGCAGCCGGATTGTCGAGATCCTCGAAGCCGGTGACCTGCTCGAATGTTTTAACGCCCGGAATCCCCGCCTCCTGCAGCGGGTAGTAAGCCTGCTCCCCGAACAGGAAGAATGACCTGAACCCGAACTGGTGGCAAAGCGGCTTGTAGATCGTATGAATTACACTGGCAGGCAGCGTCGCGCCTGCTTTCATCAGGACCGGCGCAAGGATGGGCAGGCCGAAGTAAAGCAGCATGAAGACATTTACCACCGCAAGGTAATGACGTGAGATCCAGGACATGATCCGGTCGCCCCCGCTGATCTGCTGGCCGCGGCGCACACGGTCATGATGATCCTCTCGGCCGAGTCTATCGAGCTGGCCCCGGCGGTCACGCGCCGCGCCGAGGGTCATCATTAATTTCTGTTTATCGAATGGGGCTTTGAGAACGTACGGGCCCACCTCAATGACAGGGATCTCCGCCAGGTAGGCCTTCTGGAGGATGGGGTCGCTGTCGATATCGATTTCAACCAGGCGATGTGGATATCTTGACTGAAGAGACTCCAGGTCGGATTTCGCCTGGTCGCATAAATGGCACTCGTTCCGCGTATACAGGGTAACAGTAAGCATCTTAAGAAATTATGATGAAATCCTACAAACCGAAATCGATCCAGAAGAATTGGCCGGCCAGGGCGATCCGCTCAAAGATCCCGGAAAAAAGCATCACGCCAAGAATTACCAGGACAACTCCCATTCCAATTTCCACATAATGCATGGCCTTGCCGTACTTCCGCAAAGTGACCGAGACCCAGCCGACGCCGAGCGCGGCCATCAAGAACGGAATGGCCAGGCCCGCCGAATAGGCGCTGAGCAGGGAGACACCGGTCGAGACGGAGCCACCGTTCAGTGCGAGCGTCAGGATCGCGCCCAGGACGGGACCCACGCACGGCGCCCAGCCCGCCGAGAAGAAAATCCCCATCAATGCCGAGGAGAGATATCCCCACCGGCGATCGGGAAGCTTCTGGACGCGCGTATCATACTCCAGCAGCGGAATGCGAAACACCCCGATCATGTGCAGACCAAAGATGATGACGACGATCCCCCCCACTTTTGCCAGGAGAAATCGCAGGTCGAATAACAGGCGACCAAACGCGGAGGTCGCCACACCCAGCGTGATGAAGACCAGGCTGAATCCCATAACGAAGGCCAGCCCGTGTGTAAAGGTCACAAGGCGATCGCTCCCTGTCACTTCGCCGCCGGCCGCGCGCCCACCGAGATAGCCGATGTAAGCCGGCACCAGCGTAAAGACACATGGTGAGAGGAAGGAGGCCAGACCGGCAAGAAATGCGAGCCCGATTGTTACCTGTGCGATGTCCATCAATCTCCTGACTTACAACGGAACCTGGAAGTCCCAAGGGCCAAGCCGGTTCCTCTGGTTAGAATTTCAGCTCCGTGGTGACGACGATTGTGCCATGGTCGGGGAGAGAAACGCGCATTTCACTCTGCGCGAGGGATACGTAGGGGGTCGTCCAGCGAAAAATATATTTTGCATCCTCCGGCGTAACATTAATGCAGCCATGCGAGCGCTTCTCGCCAAAGGCGTTATGCCAGAACGCACCGTGGATCGCGATCCCATCGCCGCTGACCATCGTCGTCCACGGCACGGCCGGGGTAGAGTATCCGGACTGGAACGTGCCGGCCGTCATGTTCAGCGAGACAATCTTCCAGTGCGTGAGCAGGTTCCCGACAGGCGTCGCCCGCTCATCGCTGAGTTGTCCCTGTGCATCGATGTTGATACCGCTGGAAATGCGGCAGAAATAGACCTCGGTATTCCCTTCATAACAGGACAGGGTCTGATAGTCCAGGTTGACCTGGATCTTTTTATCGTTAGGATC
>DASTFG010000303.1:0-7933 GCA_035708785.1 Anaerolineales bacterium | reverse complement strand
CGGGCTTGTTCTCATACTCTGCCGTGCCCGAATGGACTGCCAGCAGTCCGTTGCCTCTGCGGACATACTCCGCAAAGGCTGCCTGGACGGCATCGGTCATCCAGCCGGTCCGGTCGGTTGAGGAGACGTTATCCGACTTGGTCAGAATCACCAGCGGGTAGCTCATTATCGCTTCCGGCGACCAGTCCCGCGCGTCTTCGACCCAATCGAACGTGAACTCAATTCCGGCCAGCCTCTCCAAACCTGCTCGAGGGACCCGGGCCGGATGCCAGTAGTCGTCACAAAGGACCAGGATATTCATTCTACGAAAGAGTGGATTTCAACTCTGCGCGACGGTGATAACGACTTTCCCTTTGGCGCGGCCCTCCGAGACATAGCGGAGGGCTTCCGGGACCTCACTGAGCGGATAGCGCCTGTCGATCGCAGGGACGATCTGGCCGGCCTCACAAAGCTCCGTAATGGCGAGCAGATCCTCTCGATTTGGAATCACGGCCAGCAGCCGCATGTTCCTGCCGGAGGTCCTTCGGATCCAGGGTCCCAGGAGCAGGAGCTGGAAGAGCACGGCGACAGAACCTCCGACGAAGTAATACGTGCCGTTGGGCCGCAAGGCCCGCCTGTAGGCGAGCACAGAACGATGCGCGATGACATCCAGGACCAGGTCATATTGTTGTCCGGTTCGGGTGAAATCTTCGCGGGTGTAATCGACGACATGGTCTGCCCCCAGCGCGCGGAGGAAGTCCAGCTTGCCGGTGTTGTCCACGCCGGTCACTTCAGCCCCATCGAGTTTGGCAAGCTGCACGGCAAACGAACCCGCGCCGCCGCCCGCGCCGTTGATCAAGACCTTCTGCCCCGGCTGGACCTTTCCTTTATTACGAATCGCCTGCAGGGCAATTACCCCTGCCTGCGGAATTGCCGAGGCTTCCTCGAACGTCAACTTTGCTGGTTTCCGCGCCAGGTTTTTTGCAGGCATGCTGACATACTCGGCAAAACCGCCATGGTACCCCGGGACTTCCCCGAATACCTCATCCCCGGGCTGGAATTCCCTGATGTTCCTGCCCGCCTTTTCCACCCGTCCGGCAATGTCCGATCCAAGGATCGGATTACTCGGCCTGCGCAGCCCGCTCAGGCGGGCATACAGCGGTTTGCCGATCAGCCCTTCCCGATCGGATCCATTGATCGATACCGCATGAATCTTGACGAGTACTTCGTCGTCTGTGGGGACGGGAGTCGCCACTTCCTTGAGCTGCAGGACATCCGGTGGCCCGTATTCCGTGTAAACAACTGCTTTCATGAGGTAGCTCCCGGATGGCTGTGATCCAGCTGTATGCTATCGTCTACGATCATTCTGGAGCAAGAGCTGTATCCGGCGGCCAAACGTGCAGGTATGGGCGCAAAGCCAGTACAGCGCAAGCAGCTATGCATTTTGCATTTCCGTCAGTGAGGTTCGGCTGTTCCTCAGCTGAAACCATTTCAGTTTTACTCGGTAGAGCGGGGAGCTTTTGAAGATTCTCATGAATCTCTCCCTGGCAAGCCTGTAGACTTCCAGATCGATTGCGTTCATTTCCACGATCCGTTCTACCTGGTGCTTTTCGAACGGCAGGAGGTTTGCGGCATCCCTCTGGTTCACTGAGACATAAACCGGCGTTTTCCAATTCAAAGCCGCGCTGAATACAATGAGACTCTCATCGAAGAATTCCTGAAGGCCAAAATGAGAGATTTTGTTAAACAAATTATCCAGAGCTTCATCTCTTGCCTGGGAATGAGGCATGTTATCAAAAGCCGGAGTTAACCCGTTCTTGACCAGTAACCTTGTTTGAAAGTTGGTTAGCTCTGCGTTTCTGCTCTCCAAGAATCTGTCCAGGTCAAAAGTTTCCTGGGGAAAATCCGGGATGAGATTCGGAACTTTTCCTTCGGACACGTATTGGCAATAGGATTGGACCCGGCTGATGGGCTCTCTGAGGATCGTGATCATCGTCGCCTGATCTGCCTTTTCGATGCCGGTGACAAAAGGGGCATGACCGGTGAACAGTACGATGTTTTCCCGCTCCTCTTCGGGCAGGGCCTCGAACCTTTTCTTGTCGGCCTTCAGATTGCCGGAGAACTGAAAACTTTTCTGCCCGGCATATTGCCGCTCAAGTATCCTGGTAAAGGTGCTGCCGGCCGTTTTCGGTATGTGCTGAAACCTTAAGCATTCCATGAGATTTCTTCTCGCATCGTCTGGATCGGCGAAGATCGAATTGTATCAAGTATAGCATCCTTATCGGGGTGCGGATCCGTACCCGACAGGTAGGCGATGATTTGATTTTCGTTAGAGCCCGCGACGGGGATGGGGTCTGCGCATTTGCTTTGCAGTAAAATCCTGTCATCACAGGAGAGAATACGCAAATGAAACTCGTTACAGTATCCCAGATGCAGGCGATCGAAAAAGAGGCCGATGCTGGCGGCTTGACCTATGACCGCATGATGGAAAACGCGGGTCAGGGATTGGCCGATGTCATCCTTTCGATATTTATCGATGAAACCGAGCCGGAGGTCGTTGGGCTGGTCGGTCCCGGCAATAACGGCGGCGATACGCTGGTGGCAATGACTGCGCTCCTCGCCCAGGGTTGGAAGGCAAGCGCGTATCTCGTCAAGCGTAAGAAGGACGAGCTGGTCAAACAGTTCACCGACGCTGGCGGGAGGCTGATATCCGGGGCGGGCTTCGAGGAACTGGCGGAGGCCGTCGAGGGCGCGGATGTCTTCCTCGATGGCGTGCTTGGCACAGGCACCCGGCTGCCTCTGAAAAAGGATGTGGCCGAGGTGCTTTCCGAGATCAACGATATTCTCGACAGCCTCGACCAGGCGCCGCTGATCGTCGCAGTGGATTGCCCCTCGGGTGTCGATTGCGATACCGGCGAGGCCGCGGAAGAGACCCTGCATGCCGATCTGACGGTCACGATGGCCGCGGTGAAACAGGGTCTGCTGAAATTGCCGGCCTTCGAGTATGCGGGCGAGCTGCAGGTAGTGGATATCGGCCTGCCTGGCGATCTTCCTTCTCTTAAAGAGGTGAAGGCGGAAGTCGCGGATGAGGATTCGGTCTCCGCACTCTTGCCCGAGCGCCCGCTCGCCTCCCACAAGGGGACTTTCGGCACCGCCCTGGTTGTGGCGGGGTCGGTCAATTACACAGGCGCAGTCATCCTGGCAGGAGAGGCAGCCTACCGGGCCGGCGCAGGACTCGTCACCCTGGCAGTGCCCGCGCCTTTGCACGTCGCGCTCTCCGGCCAGTTCCTTGAAGGGACATGGATCCTGCTCCCGCACGAGCTGGGCGTGATCTCGGCGGAAGCGGCGGATGTGCTCGTCAAGAATGTCGAGCAGGCAACCGCACTGCTGGTCGGCCCCGGCTTTGGGACCGAAGCGAAAACGAAAGAGTTTATCGAAAACCTGTTGACCGGCAAATTTGTGTCGAAGAAATCCACGGCCCGGATCGGGTTCGTCCACGAGGAGCCCGAAAAGCAGGAGGATCAGAGCAAGAAGCTGCCGCCGGTGATCTTCGACGCCGACGGGCTAAAGCTGCTGGCTCAGATACCGGACTGGCAGCAGAAACTTCCTGCGGACGCGATCCTCACGCCCCATCCCGGCGAGATGTCTATCTTGACCGGTCTATCGAAAGAGGAGATCCAGGAGAACAGGCAGGAGATCGCAAGCAGGTATGCCCAAGAGTGGGGACATGTGGTGGTGCTCAAAGGCGCGTTCACCGTGATCGCTGCACCCGATGGGCGGATGACCGTCATCCCGGTGGCGTCTCCCGCGCTGGCTCACGCCGGGACGGGCGATGTCCTGGCGGGTATTATCGTCGGCCTGCGTGCCCAGGGTCTGGGGGCGTTCGACGCGGCGGTCGCCGGCGCGTGGATCCACGCCCAGGCCGGGCTGTATGCGGCCGATGACCTCGGCACAACCGCCTCCGTGCTGGCGGGCGATGTGTTGAATTCCATCTCGGATGTCTTGAGCGATTTGGAATGATCCCCTGATCGAATGAACCCCGTAGGGATGCGCAGCTGCGCATCCCTACGGGGTTCAAAAATCAACCCTTCAAAAAGGCTTCCAGCGATTCCTTGCTGATGCGGTAGGCGGTGCCGAGCTTCCTGGCTTTCAGGGAGCCGTCCTCGATCGCGGCAACCACATCCTCTTCGGAGACTTTCAGGATCGAAGCCGCTTCGGCGGGGGTCATCACGTCGGGGATGCCGGCCGCGGCCGACCGGGATCCGCCCTGCTGCTGCCCCTGCATCGCGCCGGAGGTGGCCTGCTGCATCAGGTTGCCGATCCCCATCCCGGCGCCGATACCTGCCGTCAGGCCTGCGCCGCCGCTCGGGTTCTGCGCCGCATCGCGCATCGCGTCCGCGGCCTGGAGCTGGGTGTAGGTTGCCATGTCGAGCATGCCCATGTCGCGCAGCTCCTGGGCAGATTTGCTGGACGGCTTGAGGTTGCCGATATAGAACGTCTTGAGCGTCATGCCGATGGCTTCGAAGTCATCCTGTGCCTTGGCGCGCACCGACGCGCCGACCTCTTCCGTCAGGCCGATCAACTCCACGACGCTGCTGGCAGATGTGGTCTCGCCCAAGATGTCCTGCAATTTGGAGAGCAGGATCGTCCGCAAGCGGTCCTCGATCTCGGCCGTGCGGTAAGCACCCTGAGTCCCGACCACCTGCGTGACAAATTGCTGCGGGTCCTTCACCTGGAAGGAGTACGTGCCAAACCCCTGGAGCAGCGCCACGCCCAGTCCCATGCCCGGGTTGCGGACGATGATCGGCTGGGGTGTGCCCCATTTCTCGTTGGCGAATTCCCTCATGGAAACGAAAAACACTTCTGCGGTGAACGGCGTCCGGTCGTTGAATGCCCTGCCGATGAGATTGATCAGCAGTGGAATGTTCGCGGTCGTGATGGTGTGGCGCCCCGCCCGGAACACGTCCAATGCAACACCGTCACGAAAGAAGACCGCCGCCTGTGAGTCACGCACGATCAGCTGTGAGCCGATACGGTAATCGCCGATGCCCTGCTCGGGGAAGCGATGCACGATCTCATCCTGCATCTCGCTGCGGTATTCGATGACGTCGAAGATTCTGGCCATGATATTTCTCCTTTGAAAATGATAACCAATTGATTATAGTCCATCCACACGGGCACTACAAGTCGAAGACGCGCTCCGCATCGAACCGTTTTGCTTCTTCGTGCTGCGCGGAGGTCAAGCCCGTGCTGTTCGGGGTTATCGCGACCGTAGTCGAAGCGCCAAATATATCTACGCAGGCAAGCTGTAAATGTTTCATCCTGGATCCGGCATGGAATATCCTCCGAGTCCGGGTTTTGACGCTCCGCTCGGGTTGAAGTCAGCCCTTCATCTGCTTTCCCGTACCCTTGTCCCTGAGCATCAAGACCTCCGCCATAATGCTCACGGCGATCTCTTCGGGTGTCTCTGCGTTCAACTCGAGCCCCATGGGCGAATGCACCCGGGCGAGCTTTTCTTCGGGCACACCTTTTTCCTTCAGAGCCCTGGCCGTCGTCAGCCACCGGCGCTTCGACCCGATCACACCGACGTAGGCCGCGTTCGAGTCGAGCAGACCGGGGAGGCCCTGCACGTCGACGCTCGAGCCGCGGCTGGTGATGACAAGGTAGGTTTGCGGCGTAATGTTGAGATGTTCCGGCAGCTTTCCCATCGAGACGGGATAATATGCGTCCGCCCCCGGCACGGACTCGGGGTTGCAGAACTCCGGGCGGTCATCGCTGACGGCCACCCGGAATCCCAGCCACTTTGCCAGGTGGACGACGGCCTTGCCGACGTGCCCGCCGCCGATGACGACGATCATGGCAGGGGGAAGGATGGGCTCCACGAAGACCTCCACGGTCCCGCCGCACACGCCCGGGTCGCCCCGCGACGGGTCAGCCATCGTGTACGATAAGGTCTGCGCACCGCCGCTCCTGAGCGAGTCGAGCGCGGCCTTGATGACGCGGCTTTCCAGTTCCCCGCCGCCCACCGTGCCGATGAAATGACTGTCCGGATAGACCAGCATTTTGCTGCCCACATGCCGCGGCGTGGAGCCCTCGCTGCTGATTACCGTACACAGCGCAGCGGATCCATTGTTTTTTTCGATTTCGGAGAGGGCTTGATAAATGCTGTTCATTTAGAGAATCTTTTTGATGGCCCTTTTCAAAAGCGGTAAATCATCTTGGACCGTGTCCCACACGATTGCGTAGTTGATACAGTGTCATCCCTCTTCATAAATGATGACCTTTTCTTTTTCGACGCAGGGTCTGACGTAAGGGCTGAGGCCATCTTCAGTAACCAAATCCACCTCTCGCCCCAGCTCTTTTTGTAGATCTTCTTCAATTTCCATCAATTTGAACAGTCCAAGCTTGGGACGTTCGTGAGATGGCTTGAGTCTGATCAGAAGGTCGATATCGCTCTTTTGTGATGCTTCCCCTCGCGCAGTTGAGCCGAAAACTGCCAAGCGATTGATGTATGGCTTGAGAATTGGCACTGCTTTTAGACGGAATTCTGCGTACTTATCCATAACGCTATTTTACCGTACCCCTCATCTGGTTATGAAGTCAGTCCTGTGTCTCCAATAGATGAGCCTCGAGCCTGTCCATCGCTTCCATGAAGGACTGTTCCAGATCGATATTTCGCAGCTTTGCCAGGACGATGACCGACCAAAGGCAGTGTGCCAATTGAGCCTCCAGCTTTTCCTTGCTGTTGAGGATTTCACGTTTCCCGTGCTCCGCCATGACGAACTTCACGAGGTTATTGGCATCGCCTGCGAAACCCTGGGCGATGTCTTCGTCGGTGGAGGGGGAGCCGTACAGTTTCTTCTCTTTTTCCTCATACTGCCGGCGCAGGTCCATGGCCCGGTTGACCAGCTTTTGAAATTCCATCAGCTCTCCAGAAACCCAGGTACATTGTTGCTCGAGCCGCCGGGGACGGCTCTGGGAGCGCGAAGAGATTCCATCATCTCTCCAGCAGTCCCAGCACGATAGGCAGCAGCTGCTTCTTCCTGGAGACCACGCCGGGTGCGTCGCGGGTGCCGTCGGCGAGCGGGGGATAGGGCAGATCGCTGAGGATGGGCGGCGCAGCGGATGCGAGGATCAGCCGGCTCGAGCCGCGCACGATATCTGTGATGAGCAGCATGGCAAAGTCCAACCCTCGTTTATCCCTGAGCTCGTCGAGCGCCTTGGTGAGCGGCTCGAGATGCTCGGAGAGCTGGACCAGATCGGTGACCTCTGCCTGTGCGATGGCGAACTTGAATCCGCCTGCTTCATAAAGCTTGACATCATTGCTGACGATCTCTTCAGGTGTCCGGTTTGACAGCCCTGCGCCTGCCGCGAGGACAGCTTTGCCATAGGAAGTGATGGTCTCGCCCTGCAGCGGACTCCCGCCCACAAAGGCCCAGCGGGCGAGCCGCTTGGCGGCTTCCTTGTCGCGCGGCGTGGTGGTGGGAGAGGACAGGATCAGCGTATCCGATAAAAGTCCCGCGAGCAGCGCGCCTGCCAGCGCGGGCGGCGGGGAGAGGCCCGCTTCGGCAGCCATCTCGCAGACGAGGGTCGAAGTCGAGCCGACGATATCCACGGTAAAGCGGATCGGTGTATGCGTGTGCGGGTTGCCAAGGCGGTGGTGATCCAATATCTCCAGCAATTCGGCTTCTTCGATGGCGGCAATCGCCTGGCGCGGTTCATTGTGGTCCACCAGGATGAGCTTGAGACGGGGAGGGTTCAGGATATGGCGCTGCCGCGCAATTCCGAGATATAAGCCGTTTTCATCCACGACCCAGTAGTCATTGTCCTCGTCGCGCAGGATGCGGTTCAGAAAGTCACGGATGTGGCCATTGGCAGGATATTTCGGCACGTCTGTGTCCGCTGCATCCTTGCAGGGCGCGGACATCATCTGCCGGACGGTCGTATCCCCGGG
>DASTFG010000302.1:0-2944 GCA_035708785.1 Anaerolineales bacterium | reverse complement strand
GTCTTCCTTGACCAATACCGTCGAGGCCTGGGTCAGGGCAGCATCCGGTGGGTTATCGATTGCCTGGACTGCATATACACTTCGGCTCGGACTGCCGTTTGCATAAGGTGGCAGTACTGTCCCTTCCGTCCAATCGGGATTTTTCTGCCCGGCCAGGTGTGCCAGAGTTGGCAATACATCGACCGCACTCGTGTATTCATGGATATCCATCCGCACCTGCCGCCCCGGCTCAAAGATCAGGAGCGGGATCCGGATCACAGGCTGATACAGCACGTTTGAGCCATGGCCGCTGATGCCGCGCTCGAACATCTCGCCGTGGTCGGAGGTCAGTACGATCCAGGTGTTTTCCAGCAAGCCGGAGGATTCAAGACGATCATAAAACCGGCCAAACTCTCTGTCGCAATAGAGGATAAACTCATCGTATTCTGTCCGCCGCCTCGGCTGCTCTGTGCTGATATTATCCGCCAAAATGTCTATGGGCTTTTCAATGGGCCGGAAGCCGTCATCCTTGAAGGCATTAAAGAACTCGCGTGAGGTGCGATAGGGGTGGTGCGGCGGCATGAAATGAAAATATCCGATAAATGGCTGTGGGATCTCAATCAGCCGCCTGCCAATTGCATCAACAGCCGTCTCCAGTAAGTATGGGTTGACTTGACCGGTGGTCGGGAGCCCGCGCGGGAAGAGCGGTTTCAGGCTTTCGATTTTCCTCTCCTGCAAGCTCTCGTAGAGGTGTGAAAGGAACAGAGAGTAGGCAGAACCCTCCTCATTCACCTTCATACTGCGGACCCAGCTTACGGAAGCAATGTCATCGTCGTTCCTGAAAAGGGTCGAGATGAGCGCATCATAGGATTCGAGAAACAGGGACTCTTTGGGAATTAACTCATCCAGGTCATGCTGGAACTGTCTGAGAAACGTATTGGCAAAACCGTTGTGGGTGTAAGCAATCCGGTAATAATCATGGAACGCGCTGAAGATATTTTTCGTGGCGTAAGGACCGGCAACTGTGTTGTTAAGATTAAGCGCCCGGTGTGTCCAGGGCAGGACACCCGTGAGCAGCGATGCGGTGCCGGGCGTCGTGTAATTTCCTGCGGCAAAGTGGTTATGGTACACCACCGCCCGCTGCGCGAGACGATCGATATTGGGCGTCGTCCGGCGCGCATATCCGTACAGGGAAATGTCGTAAGCAGAGAAGGCGTCGAAGACAATGACGGCGATATTCTGCTGGCCCCCTTGTGCGCCTCGGGGCAGGCCCAGCGCCCGCGACAGCCGGGGCGCGAGCAGGCCGGCGGGCAGCAATCCCGCGAGTTTGAGAAAATCGCGCCGGTTAAACTGGTTCTTCATTCGATTATCCTTCAACCCACATTACGGAGGATCACAATGACCAGACCGAGCAGGTCAAAGAACAGATAGAACATGGTCAAAAGCGAAAGCCGCTCCATAAGACTCTGCATGAAGGGGACGGCTTTTTCTGACCTTAGGAATGAGTATACGGGCAGTAAAACCGTCGGGGTGACGACCAGCAGGGAAGCTCCATACAGGATTCGCAAAGGATGGCTCGAGTCTCTGAGGAACTCGATTGCCTGCGCCGGCAAGAAGACATTCCATAGAAAAAGCAGCTGGCCGATCATCCCCCAGATCGAGGCGATCAGGATCAACAGACCCAGGAATGCAATGCGCCGGCTCTGTTCCCAGTGCCTTGGCGTCAGCAACCCCAGCAGCGCGACGATCAGAAAGATCACGATGCTTTCGATCAGCGCAAAGAGCAACCCATAGGAAGCAACCCCCACCGCGTCCCAGGCGTTTGTGCGCTCCGCCAGCCAGGAAAGGTCGCGGAAGGCCATAATAAGCGTCCAGAGATGCAGCGGAAAGGCGCAGACCAGGAAGAGAGACCAAAGTCCCTGCCTGGAATATCTCTGGGTGATGAAAGAAGTCGCGTAATCAATCATTGCCCGGGGATTATATCTGCGATCTATTTGAACAAAGCTTTGTTCTGCTTCACCCACTCGAACAGCATCTCCAGGCCCTCTTCCAGGTCGATTTTCGGCTCCCAGCCGAGCTCGCGTTTAGCCTTGCCGAAGTCGGCATAAAAGACACGCTGGTCGCCGGGGCGCCAATCAGCATGTGCCACTTCGACCTTCCTTCCCAGCAGCCTCTCCAGAATGGGGCCAAACTCGGCCCAGACTGCCAGGACATTGCGGGGGCCGCCACCGATGTTGTAAACCTGGCCTCTGGCCACATCGATCTTTTCGGCGGCAATGTCGTAGGCATCCAGGAGATCATTGACATGCAGTACATCCCGCACCTGTTTTCCGTCCCCGTAGATCGTGATCTGCCGGCCTGTCACCGCCGCGATCATCATCCAGGCCAGCCAGCCCTGATCTTCAATACCAAACTGTCTGGGTCCGTAGATACATGACTGACGAAAGACAACCGAGCGTAATCCGTAGATGCGCGCATAATCACGCGTGTATTGATCACCTGCGCCCTTTGAGTTCCCGTAGGGACTGTGGAAATCCAACGGTTGTGTTTCGGGGCAGCCCTCAATCAAATGTCTATAGCGCCAGCGCGTGGCTTCCTCGATAATCTCGACATCCTCCATGCCGCCGTATACCTTGTTGGTCGAGGCGTAGATAAAAACCGGTTTACTGTCCGAGGCGCGCGCTGCCTCCAGTGCATTGAACGTCCCCAGCGCGTTCGCTTCGAAATCCGCCCTGGGGTCGGTCACGGATGTTGTGACCGCGACCTGTCCCGCCAGATGGATGATGACATCCGCCCCCCTTGCAGCTTCCTTCAAGAGGTCGGCGTCTCGCAGATCCCCCACGACAAGCCGGAACGCGTCCTTCCCAAACGTTTCCTCCAGCCAGGCGATGTTGCGCGGCGCACCCGCGCGGGATAAATTGTCGTAAATGGTTACATTTTCCCCGCGCTGGACCAGCCTGTGGAC
>DASTFG010000301.1:0-2858 GCA_035708785.1 Anaerolineales bacterium | reverse complement strand
GGCCCGCGCTGCTCCAGGCAATAGACCGCTGCCAGAGATCCGATCTCACCGCACAGCTTCCAGTCGAAACCGCGCGAGTAGCCGGTCAGGAACCCACCGCGGAAGGCATCCCCTACGCCCGTGGGGTCCACGATCTCATCCTCAGGCACGGTTGGGATATGCACGGTATCGTCTCCAGCATACAGGTCCGCGCCGTTCTTCCCACGTGTAATAACGAGGATCTGCACGTGATCCAGGATCTGATCCAGGCTCCAGCCCGTTTTCTTGGAGATCAAGCCAAACTCATAATCGTTGCAGAAGAGGAATTTCGCCCCTTCCATATCGCGCGCCAGTTCCTTCCCCTCCAATCGGAGCACCTGCTGACTCGGATCATAAAGATAGTCTATGCTCAACTCACGGCACTCCGCAGGGAATTTCATCATCGCATCCGGCGCGTTCGGCGAGACGATCACAAGGTCGGGCTTACTCGTTAGCTCTTTGATCGTCTGCATGGATGCATATCCCATCGCGCCAGGATAAAATGAAGCAATCTGTGCAGAAGAATGGTCGGTCGTGGCGAAGAAGGATGCCGTGAACACACCGGGGACGACATGCATCAACGATGTATCCACACCCTTGGAGTCCAGCCACATACGATAGTCGCCGAAGTCCTCTCCAACGGTTGCCATCACCCGCGGTCTCTCGCCGAGCAGGGCCATCGTGTAGGCGATATTCGGGGCGACCCCGCCGCGCTGTTTGGACATGGAGTCTACCAGGAAGGAAAGACTGATGGATCCCAGACGTTCAGGGAGGATCTGCTCCTTGAAGTGACCGGGAAACGTCATGAGGTAATCGTAGGCAACGGAGCCGGTGAGGAGGATGTCCATGATTTCCTATTTTGAGCGCGGCTACCTGCGTTTTGACTGTGTGGCGCTGAAAGCGCCACTCCGCTCAACGCGAACTTGACTCGCAGGAAAAGGCGTGGCGCCCGAGCGCCACGCCAGTTTACGCCGCAAAAGTTTATCATGGCATTCCGTGATTGTCTAGAAATAAGGGACCGAATCTTCTTGTCTATAAAAGATGGACGTATTTAGGCGGTATAGAATTCCACGTTAAATCCCGACCCGGCCTTGCAGCGATTGGTAACTCTGGAATGCCAAAAATCCAAACAGCAGCGCCATAAATATGCTTCTCAGGAAGATGAAACCTGCCACAGCGACCAGCACCCCGGCAATGACCGAGATCCAGAGAGACTTGCGTACCCCATCGACCGGATCGGCCTTGAGCAGCACGTGACGAGTCACATTACCGCCATCGAGCGGATAGACCGGCACAAGGTTGATGATTCCCCAAAAAATGTTAACCCAGAGCAGCATGAGCACGAATAGATTCAGCACCCTGCCGCCGAAGGGGATGTCGACCAGCGCCGGCAACGGGATCAGGCCGAACAGCCAGTTCGTGAGAATGGATCCGCCGGATAGGAATACCGCACCCGCGACAAGCCCTGCCAGGAGAAATCCAGCGCCGGGTCCGGCGAGCGAGATGAATATTTCCTGGTTGGGCCTCAACCCGACACTTGCCCAGCCCCGTCCCCACGACACCGGTTCAGGGATGGTCAGGCCCCCGGCAAAGTGCAGGACAATCCGGGACGGCTGGCCGTAACGCCGCATCGCCAGCGCGTGTCCCAGCTCATGCACCAGGATCGACAGAAAAATGGCAAAGACCCAGATCGGGATCTGGATGAGATCGGTGGAAGATCCGATCAGGAGGGCGATCACCCAGAAGAGCGGATGGACGCGGACGGGAATCCCGGCAACGGAGAAATTAAGATCGTAGCGCGTGGGTGGAGGCGGTTGGAAGAGGAACATGATCGTATTTCCTTACTCGCCTGCCACAGCATGTTTCAAGTTGACTTCAAATGGCGGGTAGACCACACCGTTTTCGGTCACGATGCCGGTGATGAGCCGATGCGGCGTCACATCGAAGGCGATGTTGCGGGCTTCGGCCTCGACCGGCGCAACGCGCTCGCCCTGGAATTGAATGCCAAGCACCTCTTCGGGATCGCGCTCCTCGATGGGGATCAATCCCCCGTGCTCGAGCGAGAGATCGACCGTCGAAGTGGGGACCACGGCATAGGCAGGCACACCGTTGTCGTGCGCGGCCAGCGCCAGCATGTACGTCCCAATCTTGTTGGCCACATCCCCGTTCGCGGCGACTCGGTCCGCGCCGAAGAGGACTTTCTGGGCCTTGCCCGCCTTCAGGAAATAGCCGGACATGTTATCGCTGATGATCTCGTAGGGAATGCCGTACTGGTCGAGCTCCCAGGCCGTCAGGCGCGCGCCCTGCAAGCGCGGCCGGGTTTCATCCACCAGCACGTGGATCTTCTTCCCCTGCTCGTGCGCGGTACGGATGACCCCGAGGGCGGTCCCCCAGTCCACGGTGGCCAGCGCGCCGGTATTGCAGTGATGGATGATCGTATCGCCGTCGTCGATCAACGCCGCACCGTGCTCTGCCATGCGCTTGTTGATCTCGACATCTTCGTCGGCGATGCGCTGGGCTTCGTCTAAAATCAACTGTCGCAGTTCATCCGCGCTTCTTTCCTCATTCATCTTTCCTGCGATGCCCATAATCCGGTCAATCGCCCACGCCAGATTGACCGCCGTAGGACGCGCGGCTTTCAAAGTGTTGGATGCAGTTTGCAAATCATTAAGCAGATCGCGGCTCGAGGTCGCAGTCGATTCATATCCGGCAAGAGCCAGCCCGAAGGCCGCCGCGGCGCCGATGGCCGGTGCACCGCGCACGACCATCTCTTTGATCGCGCCCGCCACAGAGATATGATCGTTAAAAGATAGGATATTGAAGCGCCCCGGCAGGATGCG
>DASTFG010000300.1:0-12910 GCA_035708785.1 Anaerolineales bacterium | reverse complement strand
TCACCCGCCGGAATCCGGAAGCGAACCCGACGTTTCAGGGGGATGCAATCGAGACGATTACGATCACAGAGCAGTGAAGAGCACGAGTAAAAGAAAGAGGTCCTCACAGATTTGGTCTCTGTGAAGGCCTCTTATAGGACTATAACTGCAATTTCTCGCGGCTTTCCGCCGGCCGCTGTCCGCGCGCCTTCCAGCCTACGCGTACAGTCCCCAGTCCAAAGCAGACGGATCTTCCATCATGGAAAAGTCCCACATCTCCATGCCCATTTCGATGGTCACCGGCATATCCAAACCCTCCACGGCTTTGGCTTTGGTCATCTCGATCATGGCCGGGCCATAGGGGCAGAACGGTGTCGTGAGGATCATCTTCAGGCGGGCGATGTCGTTCTCGATGGTGATATCACGCACCAGTCCCAGCTGGATGATATTCATTCCAATCTCAGGGTCGACGACTTCAGCGAGTTTTTCACGCGCGGGCTGCACCTTATCGGGATGTGTATCGTGAATTGTCCACTTGATGGGATTGATAGCTTCCTCTGTCATATTTCCTCATGCTACTAGTTTTTTATACGGGCCGGTTGGACTACATAGGTGCAGTGGGAGCCGCCGTCAAGGATGCATTGGACTTTGTTGGCAGGCAGGGCCAGCATTTTGGAGATCAAGGTCTGATCTACTGTACAGACTTCGGGATGCGCAACACCGATCTGATAGTACGGGCATGAGATCTCGTGGATCTGATATTGCCCATCCTTCATTTCCCACTCGACGGTGAAACCTTCCTGTGCCAGCAATTCCTTAACGAATTCGAGTCGCTCCTCCATGCTTAGGCCCTGGACCTGGCTGGCATATTCACTTGCCAGGTCTTCCGCGATCTGGTTGAAGAGTTTGCTGACAACCGGTGCGGGCATGGTCTCTTTCATCTGGGCCAGGAGGCGAGTTGTAAGCCGGAAATATTTCGTAGGAAATTTTTCCAAGCCATCTTCGGTCAGGGAGTAGACCAGACGCGGGCGACCCACACCATGGCGCTCTTCCTCAGCCGCGATCAATCCCTCCATCTGGAGGTTCGTCAAATGGTGACGGACGGAAATGGGATTGATCCCCACCGCCTCGGCCAGGTCGTTGATCGTGATCTTTGGTTTGCGGAGCAGGGTTTGAAGGATCTTGTCTTTCGTGCTTTTCATACCCGGGCAGTATATCAGCCGGGAAAAACTTTGTCAATATACTAGATAAATATCATAAAAATTACTCTGCGAGAAATTGTTTAAAGAAGAGCCTGTGCGCTGTGTTCTGTACCGGCTTTTAGATCTCTCCATCCTGCAACTTGTGCTTATGGTATGCTGAAATTGGTCGCGCTGCTCCATGGACCATAACCTGTTGAGTCCCAGGTCCGGATCCACCACGTGTAATTACCGGTGCCAAGGATAACCGCGGGCGTGAAGGAACAGTTGGCACCACTGCAGATTCCCGAGCCCTCATACCATTTCGTGTGGATTGTCGTTAGGGAGCCATCGCCGCTCACCTTGCTGACCCACAGGTAGTACCAGGTTGCTCCGCTCACATTACTCCAGGTGTAAGTGGGCGTAGGATCATCGATAAGCCCGGAGGGCGAGACGAGCGTTGCCTTCCCGGGCGGGGTAGGAATCGTGGTGCTGAAACTCATGCTCTCGCTCCAGGGGCCATGGCCTGCATTGTTCCAGGTGCGGATCCACCAGATATGCGCTCCGCCTTTCAAGATTGTGGCCGGCGTGATCGAACAGATACTGGCGCCGCAAACGTCGGAGGCCTGGTGCCACTGCTTGATCACGTTGCCAGAAGGCCCATCCACCCAGAGATAATACCAGGTTGCGCCCGATACTTTATTCCAGGTATAGGTGGGGGTGTAATTACTGCCAATATCTCCGTTCGGAGTCACCAGGGTGGCCTGCCCCGGGAGGGCAGGAATGGTGGTGCTAAAGTCCATCACGGCGCTCCAGGGGCCATAACCCCCGTTATTCCACGTTCGCACCCAGAATCTGTGTGCGCCGCCGCGCAGCATCACAGATGGTGTGACAGAACAAGTGCTCGCGCCGCAGACCGTGGAGGCCTGGTGCCACTGTTTGATCACATTACCGGAGGGTCCATCGACCCACAGGTAATACCATGTCGCATCCGAGACCTTGTTCCAGGTATAAGTGGGTGTGTAATTGGTACCGATATCGCCAGCCGGTGAAACCAACGTAGCAGCAGCAGGAATTGTGTTTCCGCATGTATAGACCTTGATGTTATCCACCCACCAGCCCCAGGCGTAGCCTATATCATCAAGCCCCATGCGCCAGCGGAAAGCGACGGATTTGCCGGCCAGAGAGGTGAGGTTCAGACGGGTGCTGATATATCCATGACTTGAACCTACGAAGCCCTGACGGCCGGCGAGCGGATTGGTCCAGTCACTGTAGACGGTGCCTTTATAACCGTTAAACTCCATCAACGGCCCTGCATCCACCCAGGCGGATTGGCCACTGATGTGGTATTCCAGCACACCTCCGTCGAAATGATATGGATCGCCATACGATTCGAAATCGTAGGCGTGCGCAAAGTGCAGGAAGGCATTGTCTGGAACGATCAACGGAGCCAGACTTGCAGTGACATCGGCAACTACAGCGGGATAATCATCTGCATACAGGGAATGAATCCCTGATTGCGCATACGGCCCGTAGGGCGAATCGACCTGCCAGCGCTTGTGGGCTCCATTTGCAAAATTCCAGTTGCCGGAGCCGTTTTCCAGACCATCGCTGAATGAGAAGCTCGGCGTTCCCGCGTCGCATAGAGGGGCGTCCGTATTAAAGTTTGGCGCGGGCTGCGCATTCATCTCCACGGCGTCTATTGCATCCTTCACCTCCTGACAGTTTGAGGAGGTGATCCCTTTTTGTCCGATCAGGTTTGTGCAGGCCTGCTGGAGAGCAAAATACAGGTCAGAATAATCCGCTCCCGAGGCGAGCAAGTTCGTATTGACCTCATAGTAGATGGCCGCTGTCTTGCTCCAGCCGAGAGCGGTGACCGTTCTGCCGTTAAACGTTCCCCCTTCCACCATCAGGAAGACGGCCTTGTTGTTCACCCCGCTGTTGTAATGGACACCGCCGTTGTCCTGGCCGCCTTCGAAGTAATTGTCGCTTGTCATCCGATCCGGATCACCGAAAGCAGGTGGGTGGCTCATGTTGCGGATCGCTCCCAGGCCTGAGATATCTTCGCCAATCAGCCATTTGACACCTGCGCTATCCGTGCCCTGCCCGTTGATCTGGTCGTAATATTCCCCCCATATGTCCGACAGGGACTCATTGATGGCACCGGATTGGTAATAGTAGAAGAGATTGGATTCGTGTTGCGTTACGCCGTGAGTTAGCTCATGCGCGACGACATCGTCCGCCAGTGCGAAGCCGTATCCGTCCCCGTATACCATCTGTGTGCCGGACCAGAAGGCGTTGGCGTAGAGGTAATCATAGTGCACGGTGGAGATCACCGCCATATTGTTATTATCGATGCTGTTGCGGCTGTGTTCGGTCTTGAAAAGGTTATATGTGCCAATGGCATATTTGTGCGCCGCTTTTGCATGCGAATCCCCTGCCGCACAATTTGGGTTCGTTTGATCACACAGGAACGTGCCTGGTAACGATGTAGAGTTACCGGCGGTGTATGTTTTTATTATTGCACCAGTGGCGAGCCCGGCTGACAGCATGGAGGTCGTTGTGCGGGTTCTTGTGGATTCGCGCGGTGCTTTCCACGCGCTGTCTACCTGATTGAAATGCAGGCTAATCCCGCCTCTTTGGGCGTTGACCAGCACCAGTTCGCGCACAGGGAGGCGATGATCTACTGATGTCACCTCGATGCGCCAGACAAGTTCGACAGGGCGAGTGCTCGGTCGAAGAAGGCTTTCATCATACACCCATAGCTCCGGCTCCGTGGCAATGAAATCCTCTGCCGCCCTTTGATACCACTTCGCCAGACTCTGTAGCGCGGTCTGTCGCGCCTGCTCGGGATCGATCGCCGGCTGGGCCTGCATGGAGATCTCGCGTGAAGTCTCGCCGTTGATCGAGTACAGATCCCCATCCTCATTCGTGTTGACGATCAATTCGCCCGCCAGGACGGGGATGCCCTGATAATTCTGTTGGTACCTGACCGTCACACGCCCACCGCCGGGACGGTCCGTTTCGATCTCGGTCAGGTCGCGTTCGGGATTCCTCAACCCGAATTCGGGCGCGAATCGCTTGACGAGCGCCATGGCCGGGTCTTCCGGGCTTACGGATATCCCCAGGACTCTGGCTGCGGAAAGAGGGCCGCCGCTTGCGGGAGCGATCAAGCTGACTTTGCCGGTCTGGGCGTTGACCTGACGTTGGATGCCATCCTCGCCCTGCGCAGATACATGTTTGGGCTGCGTGAGTGAGAGTCCGATCGACAGGATCATGACGAGGGAAAGAGAAATCTGGGCGAGCTTGCGGGTCTGGCGCATTGGAAACTCCTAATGTGGAATGCCATGAATACATTTCCACGCAAATCAGGGCCTGGGCCGTATATGTCTCTTCACTTTGACTGATTCCAAGACGGTTTACCCGTAGGCAGGTTACGTCAAGGAATCTCAGAAGGATAGCTCAATTGTAAGTGTAAATCTCCCGAGGAAAGTGGCCGAATTTC
Source organism: Anaerolineales bacterium (assembly GCA_035708785.1). GTDB lineage: Bacteria > Chloroflexota > Anaerolineae > Anaerolineales > Villigracilaceae > Defluviilinea. Next base: position 8,248 of record DASTFG010000300.1, on the reverse strand, counting down.
GGACGAAAAACCGAGAAAATCTTGGAAGGTTTTATCGTGTAGCCGAGCCAAATGCAATATGTGCGACACGATCCACCACGTTCTATAGGTAATTTACTAGAAAAATATGATAAATATTGACTTTTGCCCCTGACCCTGCTATAATGCCGCCGCATAGAAGTAAAACCCGCCAATAGGCGTTTTTTCAGGAGAAGGAATGTCGCAACTTGAAATCAGGAATCTGCACGTCAGCATTGAAGGAAAGGAAATTCTCAAAGGTGTTGATCTGACCGTGGACCAGGGCAAAGTCCATGCCATTATGGGGCCGAATGGGACAGGAAAATCTACGCTGGCTTATACATTGATGGGGCACCCGAGTTATACAGTAACGGCAGGTGAAGTCGCTTTCAAAGGACAGAATGTCCTTGAACTGGAGCCGGACGAACGCGCTCGGCTTGGGCTCTTCCTTGCATTCCAGTACCCTGTCGCCATCCCGGGCGTAACCGTCGCGAACTTCCTTCGCACGGCGATCAATGCCAGGCGCCGTGCGGAGAATCCTGAAGATAAGGGCATCCCCATCCCTGAGTTTCGCAAGATGCTCAAGGAAAGGATGAGCCTGCTCAAAATGGATCAGAATATTGCGGGACGCTACTTGAATGAGGGCTTCTCTGGCGGCGAGAAGAAGCGGGCCGAGATCCTGCAGCTGGCGACCCTCAAGCCGGAGATTGCCATTCTGGATGAAACCGATTCCGGCCTCGATATCGACGCCTTGCGCATCGTGGCCGACGGCGTCAACGCTTTGATGAACAACGAACTGGGTGTTTTGTTGATCACGCACTATCAGCGTTTGTTGAACCATATAAAACCTGATTACGTCCATGTAATGTTGGATGGAAGGATTGTCGAGTCGGGCGGACCTGATCTTGCATTGCATCTTGAGGAGAAAGGCTACGAGTGGATCCGCGAGAAGTATGAGGAAAGTCCAGCGTAGTGTTGTTTCATTGAACGATAACAGATGTCGGTTGAGAATGAAGCGGCCGAAGGGGTATCTGTGAAAGGTAAATGCCATGAGTGAAGATACAAAAATCTTGGAAGACATCGGACAATACAAATACGGTTTCCACGATCCCGAAGATAAGTACGCCTTCAAATCACAAAAAGGTTTGAACCGGGAGGTTGTGGAGAATATCTCCCGAATGAAGGGTGAGCCGCAGTGGATGCTTGAGTTCCGTTTGAAGGCGCTTGATCATTTCATGAAGCGTCCGATGCCGAATTGGGGCCCTACCCTCAAAGAGCTGAACCTGGAGGATATTTATTATTACGTCAAGCCGACCGAGAAGAGCGAAAAATCCTGGGATGACGTGCCCGATGATATCAAGCGCACATTCGATCGGCTCGGTGTGCCAGAGGCCGAACGGAAGTTCCTGGCGGGCTTAGGCGCGCAATATGAGTCGGAGATGGTCTATCACTCCATCCAGGAACACCTTGAAAAACAAGGCGTGATCTTCCTGAGTATCGAGGATGGCTTAAGGCAGTATCCCGATCTCTTCCGCGAATATTTCGGGACGGTGATCCCGATCGAAGATAACAAGTTTGCCGCCTTGAACAGCGCGGTGTGGTCTGGCGGCTCGTTCGTCTATGTGCCGAAGGGCGTGAAAGTCGATCTGCCTCTTCAGGCTTACTTCCGTTTGAATACTGCTAACGTTGGTCAGTTCGAGCGTACGCTGATCATCGTGGATGAAGGCGCGTCGGTGCATTATGTGGAAGGTTGTACCGCACCGCAATACACCACCGACTCGTTCCACTCGGGTGTGATCGAGATCGTCGTGAAGAAGGGTGCTCGCTCGCGCTATTCGACCATTCAGAACTGGTCGACCAATGTGTATAACCTTGTCACCCAGCGCGCCAAGGTTTTCGAGAATGCCTCACACGAGTGGGTGGATGCGAACATCGGCTCGAAGGTCACGATGAAGTATCCTTCCTGCTATTTGATGGAGCCGGGCGCGCGCGGTGAAATGCTTTCGATGGCGTTCGCAGGTCCGGGTCAGACCCAGGACGCAGGCGGCAAGATGTATCACTTCGCGCCGAATACCACTAGTAAGGTCACCTCCAAATCCATCAGCAAAGGCGGCGGACGCGCCTCGTTCCGCGGTCTGTTGAAGGTGTATAAAGGCGCGAAGAACGTCAAATCCAATACGGTCTGTGACGCGCTATTGCTCGATCCGCAATCCCGTTCGGACACCTATCCTTACATCGAGATCGATGAAGATGATGTCACGATTGGTCACGAGGCTTCAGTGAGCAAAGTGGGTGAGGAGCAGCTTTTCTACTTGATGTCGCGCGGGCTGAGCGAAGAGGAAGCCACCACCATGGTCGTCTCCGGCTTCATCGAGCCGCTTGTCAAGGAACTCCCAATGGAATATGCGGTCGAGATGAACCGCCTGATCCAATTACAGATGGAAGGATCAATCGGATAATAGTATGCAGGAAAAACCGAAAGTGGTCGTTTCAAGGACTCGGCGCGCCGAAGGTACCGCCGTCAGGGATTTTTCGTTCACGGAGAACGAGATCCGCTCTGGGGCTGGCTCCATTGGCTCCTACCGGACCTTAGCCTGGAACGCGTTCAAGCGGCTGTCGCTTCCCGTCAATACCGAAGAGGCATGGCGCCGCACGGACATTCATAACCTGCCCGTTGACAAGTTCAAGCTGGCGGTGGACGGGGCAGATACTTTTCCGCCTGTGCGGGCAGACCTCCTGAAGCCACTGGTCGCCGATCAGCACGGTGGACAGCTCATTCTGACGCCAGGCAGCGTGAAAATCGACCTGGACGAAAAGCTGGCGAACCGGGGTGTTATCTTCACAGACCTGTTGACCGCTGAACAAAAGCATCCTGATCTGATCGCGAAAATGATCGGTAAGACGGTCAACGTGGAGGAAGGCAAATTTGCCGCGTTGGCCGGCGCCTTTGCACAAAATGGTGTTGTATTGTATGTGCCCAGAGGTGTAACCGTCGATGAACCACTTCACTCTGTCCTGTGGGGACCCGGTGCAAACCTTGCGCACGTCTCGCACATCCTCGTTCTGGTCGATGAAGGCGCGTCGGTGACGTATGTCCACGAGGCCGCCTCGCCTGATGATATGGCATCCAATTCCATGCACGCGGGACTCGTCGAGATCCAGGTCTTGCAGAATGCATCGCTGAAGTTCGTCGAACTGCAGTCCTGGGGCCGGCACGTCTGGAATTTCTCTCACGAGCGCGTCCGCGTCGAGCGCGATGGCAATCTCGATTGGATCTTCGGCGCAATCGGCTCCCGCCTGACCAAGAACTTCTCTGAACTTGACTTGGCCGGTGAAGGTGCACAGGGCCGCATGTCCGGGTTCTATTTTACGGATGGCAAACAGCATCTGGACCATGATACGCAGCAGAACCATCTCGCGCCGCATACCACCAGCGATCTATTGTTCAAAGGTGCATTAAAGGGCAAGAGCCGTTCGGTCTGGCAGGGCATGATCTACGTCGCGCCTGGGGCACAGAAAACGGATGGGTATCAGGCGAACCGCAATCTGATCCTGAGCGACGCGGCGCGCGCTGACTCGATCCCGGGACTGGAAATCCTTGCCGATGACGTCCGCTGCACACATGGCGCGACGGTTGGTAAACTGGAGCAGGAGCCGCTCTTCTATCTCAAGTCACGCGGCATCCCGCATGCAGAAGCTGAGAAGATCGTCGTCGAGGGCTTCTTCGACCCAATCTTCCAGCGTATCCCGTTTGAAGGTGTACGTGAACGTTTCCAGCAATATATTGCCGATAAGATGGCATAGCTCACATCACAGCGTTCACGACAGTTATATTTGAAAGTCAGGAAAAAAAACTGTGAAATCAAAACAAAAACCAAAAATGCAGGCAAGAGCGAAATCCACAGTTCCGCTAGAGGAGAGGAAAAAGAACAACATGAAGATGAAACCGACGGAAAAGACAAAGGTACGAGTGGTGAACCGGATTTCGCCCCCCCGCGTTCCATCTGCTGCCGAAGAGCGCAGGATGGCCAAAGCCCCGCGCACACCCCAGTTCGCTTATATGAAGGCGCCCGGTATCTCGCATAATTTCGAGGTAGGCGATACTGTCGAGGTCTATTGCGACCACGAAAAGAACAAGGAACGGGTGCGCGGCTGGATCCGCGGCATTGTCGTTCAGGTAGACAACAAGATGGTTGCCGTGCAGTTCCGCTCGAACGTCTTTCTCACAGACGGCTGGATGGTCCCCGACCGGATTCTGTGGTATCCGTTGAACTCAGAGCATATCCGGCCGGTGGCGAAGAAGTCACGCAAGGTCGAAAGAGCTATTCCAGATTATTAATCGGCATACAGGTATACGAGTAGACACATAAACATGTGTACCCGTGTAACTGTATACGTGTTCATCTGCTCATGCCACTCACTGTAAGCGAGATCCGAAAAGATTTTCCCATCTTCCAGCGTGAAACCAGGCCAGGTGTTCCGCTGGTTTATTTGGATTCGACCGCCACCTCACAGAAGCCGCTGGCTGTGATCGAAGCCATGGACACGTTTTTCCGTCGCTCGAATGCCAACATCCATCGCGGGGTTCATACGCTTGCCGAGGAATCCACCGCGCTGTATGAGCAGGCGCGGGTCAAGATCGCAAGATTCATCAATGCGCATTCTGCGCATCAGATCATCTACACGCGCAACACCACAGAATCGATAAACCTGGTCGCCTATTCGTGGGCGCGCGCTAACCTGAAGGCAGGGGATCTGGTCGTCCTGACCGAGATGGAGCACCACTCCAACCTTGTCCCCTGGCATATTCTTCAGGCGGAGCGCGGGCTTCGCCTCGAGTTCATCCCGGTGACCGAAGATGGCCTGCTCGATCTGGATGCGTATCGCGCGCTTCTTTTGCGGGGCCCGAAGCTGGTTTCGTTTACACACATGTCCAATGTTCTCGGCACCATCAACCCGGCAGCCGAGATGATCCGCCTTGCCCACGAGGCCGGCGCGGTGACATTAGTGGATGCGGCTCAGTCCGTCCCACATCTAAAGGTGGATGTTCAAGTCCTGGATGTGGATTTCCTTGCTTTTTCTGCCCACAAGATGTGCGGGCCTACCGGCATCGGCGTGCTGTATGGCAAGGAGGAATTGTTGGAGTCCATGCCGCCTTTCCTGGGGGGCGGCGACATGATCAAGGAAGTAAAACTGCGCTCGTTCCGAGCGAACAGCCTGCCGTATAAGTTCGAAGCCGGGACTCCTGCCATCGCGGAAGCTGTCGGCTTTGGCGCGGCCGTGGATTATTTGTCATCACTGGGCATGGACGCGATTTCCGCCCACGAGCACGAGATCACGGAATATGCGCTGGAACGGCTGGAAGAAATTCCCGGGATTCGGGTTATCGGCCCCTCTGCGGATAAAAAAGGCGGGGTGGCGTCTTTCACATTCGAAGGCGTTCATCCGCACGATGTAGCGCAGATCCTCGACCGGGATGGGATCGCCATCCGGGCCGGCCATCATTGCGCGCAACCTCTGCATGAGAAATTCGGCCTTCCTGCGACCTCCCGTGCCAGCTTTTATCTCTACAGCACCAGGGATGAGGTGGATCTGCTCGTGAACGGGCTCTATAAAGTGAAGGAAGTGTTTGGATAACCTGTTGGTCTCGATACGGACGAGAAATGCACGCGCCCTGGTCGACCACCGGGTATCAAAGGTATTATGGACGATCTCTACCGTGAAGTAATCATCGAGCATTATAAAAACCCCGGATATCGTGGACATCTCGATCCCCACGATATCCAGTTTGAGGATAGCAATCCACTCTGCGGCGATCACATCGAGATTACCCTGCGCACGGATGCCGAAGGCAGGATCACAGACGCCCGCTTCGACGGCCGCGGCTGCGCGATCTCGCAAGCCTCCGCAGATCTGCTGATTGAGTCCGTGATCGATAAGCCGCTCGAGGAAGTCAAAAAGCTCAACAAGCAGGATATCCTAGACATGCTGGGAATCGACCTTGGCCCGGTGCGTCTCAAATGCGCTCTGCTGTCACTCAAAGTCCTAAAGGCCGGAGTCTATGGTCTGGGCGAAGCCAGTGACGAGTTGGTTGAATAATGATGTTCAACTACACAACCTTTGACGAGACGAAAGTTGAATATCTGGAAATCGCCCCTGCCTCTGAGCTTCCCAACGGGGAGCGATTATTTGTCGAGGTAGAAGGCAGGTCCATTGTCATCTTTAATATCGCCGACCAGTTTTTTGCGATTGCCGATATCTGCACGCACGACGATGGGCCGCTCGGGGATGGGGACCTCGAAGGCTACAACATCGTTTGCCCGCGGCATGGCGGCGAGTTCGATGTGCGGACCGGGAAAGCTGTGCAACTGCCGGTCGTGGTAGATGTGCCGGCGTATCCAGTCAGGGTTGTCGATGGCATGATCGAGATCGGTATACCGAAGGAGTAATTCATTTGGAGAATCAAAAGGACGAGCGCCCGCTCGTCCTTTTGCATTCTCACCATTCGCCTGCGTACTCGATCTCATATGGCTTTGTAATCTGTTCGATCCGTGCCCGCCTGAGCTCCACGAGCTGGCGGAGATGAAGATTATCATGTGCAACCCAGCTTGCTAACATATCTCCCGCCCTCATGGAGCCAAACTGTGATGTGTAAGTAGTTTCCCAGTCTTTTTCAGATAGGCTCCCGAGCCATTCCAGCGATTTGGCTCGTTCCTCGAAGAATTTCGCCTGCATCTCTGCGAAGTCTTGCTCGTTGTATTTGCGTGCAACGACCCAGCCCTGTGGGTCGATTCTGTGCCACTCTTCATTTTGGCGGTGCAGGATGAAATCCAGATGTTCCCGGAAGTCTTCGCGCTCTTCATCATAGAGATGACAAACGACTTCGAGGATTGACCATGAGTCGGGAGCGGGCCGGATACGAGCTTGCTCCTGCGTGATCCCGGCGAGTAGTGCGTGGATCATCTCTGTGCTGTTTTCAAATTCCCTAAAAAGTGTTTCAAATTTCATCCTAGCCTCCCGGCGTTGGCCAGAGGTGCAAATAAAGAGGCTTTGCCATTTTACGCGCAGTTCGCGAATCTGCCCGCGATTCGCAAAATATCGAAGCCCTCTGCGAACGGCCGCTCCGCCAGCGCGCCGTGGCGTACCATGATGGACCGCGTGAGCTCACTGTTGAAATAGTAGCGATCGCGGTAGGTCTCATAACATGACAGTGCTTCGATCTTCTTGTTCACATCCTCTTCCGTTACTTCGACCAGGAAGTGCGGAAAGAAGCCATAAGAAGATCGGACCACGTCGAAGCCTAAGACCGTGATGCCTCGAAAGGCACGCAGGGCTTCGTCGGTCATGGTCAGGTGATCCTGGTGTACATCCTGTCTGGAATGGACAAAAATCAGATCCGGTCCAAACTCACCGCGAAGCTTGAGAAAGTACTCCAGGATCTCCTGCCGCGCATCCGGAAACACCCGGGTGGTAAACGGACCAAAAATGATTTTCTCGCGTGGAACACCCAGAACATCCATGGCCCGGTAATGTTCATCCTTCACGTTTTTCAGGTCGGGATTCTTCTGATTATCAGAAAGTGTGACGCACAGGATTTCCGTCTTGTTGGCGATATGATGCAGCAGCGCGCCGCAGCCCAGCTCGATATCATCTGGATGCGCGCCGAGGAAGAGGACACTTTTGCCGAAAAAGTTCATATCTCTCTATTCACCCAGCACCGCATAGGCGCGGACCGGAAAAGTTCCAAAAGCTTTCACCTTCACCGGCGCGGCGTGGAAGCGGAATCCGCTGTCCGGCAGGTGCTCCAGCCCACGCATGTGCTCGCAAATGGGGATACGATTGCCCAGTAAGATCGTGTGAACCGGACGCGTGCCATCGGTCGTGTCGTCGATGTTAAGCGTATCGATTCCGACGAAGGCCGCGCCCGATTCGGCTAAGAACGCTGCCGCGTCTCTTGTGAGATAAGGATGTCCTTCAAAGTATTGATCCGTGCGCCAGTGACGCGCCCAGCCGGTATGGATGAGAACTGCCCTGCCTTTTACATGGATGTCACGGAATTCCGCCGGTGTGACTTCTCGCCCTATATGCTGTACACGCACAACGACACCTTCAAGGTCTGCCAGTGACTTGAGCGGGAGCTCTGATAGATCGATCCCATCGGCAAAGCGGTGAAATGGACTGTCTACATAGGTCCCGGTGTTAGAGACCATGTCGATCTTGCCAATTTGAAATTCAGTCCCTGGTGCGTAAT
>DASTFG010000299.1:0-15225 GCA_035708785.1 Anaerolineales bacterium | reverse complement strand
TTCCTGCGGGATGACATAGATGATGCCTTCACGGCCGCCGGTATCCGGGGAGCCTGCCAGGATCGCGTCACCCGTCCAGATATGCGCCAGAACGGTTTCGCCTGAAATGATCAGATCATCATTGGTCTGGCTGTCATAGGCTTTCACACACTTAGACTGTTCGATGAGCAAATTCTTGGCCTCTTCGAGATGGGCCGGATCAGTATCATTGATGGAATAGCCCAGGTACATAAGGGCTGCGCCGGGCGTCTCGCGCGGATCGTCGAGCATGCTGATCTGGCCGCAATAGGGTGAATCCGGGTCGAACATCATGCTCCAGGATTCTTCTACCTCGGTGACCACATTCGTATCCACGGCAAAGCCTGAGGTTCCCCAGAAATATGGCACAGTGTACTTCTGCTCCGGATCGAAGTACTGATTGACATTCAGCTCTTCCATATTCTGGATGTTGGAGATCACATTGTAATCAAGCTCCATCAACATCCCTTCGTCGATCATGATCTGCACCATGTAGTCCGAAGGAACGATAACGTCGTAGTCGGCGCCGCCCGCCTGGAGCGTGGCGAGAAGCGTTTCATTCGAGTCGTAGTTTGTTTCGGTAACCCTTACCCCGCACTCCTCCTCGAACTGAGTTTTGATGTCGGGATCTATATATTCGACCCAGGAATAGAGGAAGATCTCATCCGCGAGCTGCGAGGTATCGCCACAGCGCTCAGACGTCTCACCTCCTCCGGGCCCGGCGGCTGGTTCGGTAGCAGTCGCTGGCTGACACGCTGCCAAGATCATCGAGGCCACGATGACCATGTAAATCACAATCTTCTTCATTCTCTCTCCTTTTTTGATTGACTTTGAATCTGGTGGTCATTTCATGACGCTTTTGAATGACCGGTGGACACAAATTGGAAGGCATCACCTCCTTTTCTCAAGATAGTAGCAACAGCGCGGAGAGGAAGGCCGCACTGGCGGCGATGAATACGGTAATCCATGCCAGTATTCTGCCAGAACGATTGGTATCCGCCAGGTCTTCCCGGAAATGTTTATACGTGCGCCATGCCCAGAAGAAGCCTGCAAGGAAAAGTAATCGTACGCCCAATTCCCCGGCCGTCCACGCCCCGCCCACAAATAGGGCCGGCAGGCCAAACAGACCGAACAACCCGAGTCCCAATCCCACGCCGAGGGACATGCCTTTCGTGTACACCGGTCCGCCACTCTGCGCGGTCAGCGAAAGCCCAACCAACCCAATCGAGCCAAGCAGCAGGGCGGTCGAGAGAGCATTGATCTCCGGCGTTACACCGCGGCGCACAAGCGAATAGATGTAGAGCGGCATGGTTTGATCCCGTATGCCTTTTGTGAACACAGTAATGAGATAGTCATCGAGCGACAGCGTAAACGCAAGCAGCGCCCCGCCGATAATGCCCGGCATGAGCAGGGGCAGTGTCACATGCTTGAAAGTCTGCCACTCATCCGCGCCCAGATCCGCCGCGGCCTCCTCCAAAGTGCGGTCGAAATCCGCGAGACGGGCGCGCACGATCACATAGACAAACGGAATATCGAAGGCAATATGTGCGATCGTGATGGTGTGCAGGCCTGTCGTTGCGCGGATCCCGAAGGTGTTTTGCAGGAACGGGAACAATGCCTGATTGAAGAAAAGCAACAACGAGATGCCCATCACGATTTCCGGGATGACGATTGGAAGGTAGAGGTTTGCGTCGAACGCGGTGCGCAGCCTGAAGCGATAGCGCTCCATTGCCAGAGCGGTCAACGTGCCAATCATCGTCGCGACAATCGTAGTGATCAACGCGACCAGCAGACTGTTGCGGGCTGCGTCGAGCAGCTCCGCATTGCGCGCCAGCGAGGAATACCACTCGATGGAAAATCCCGTAAAGACGGCGACCGAGCGCGTATCATTGAACGAAAAGACGATCAGGATCAAGACCGGCAGATAGAGAAAACCAAAAACCAGGGCGGCATTCGTTCCAAGCAGCCAGTTGCCGATTCGGGCCCCGGAACGAACCTGCTGGCGCGGATAGGTTGGGAGGGCAGCAGACCGCGTGCTCACAGCGCCCTCCGGGCCTCTTCACCCCCGGAACGGAAATAGGCGATCACACCGATCAGGACCATCAGCATCAGGATCAGGGAGATGGACGATCCAAACGGCCAGTTGCGCGAGACACCAAATTGACGGTTGATCAGTGTCCCGATCATCTCGATCTTGCCGCCGCCCATGATGTCGGGTGTGATGAACGCGCCCACAACCGGCACGAACACCAACACCAGGGCTGCGATGACCCCGGGCATGGTCATCGGGAGCATCACCCGCAGGAAGGCGCGCCGCGGCGAGGCGCCGAGATCGGCCGCCGCCTCCATCAGGGAATGATCGAATTTTTCGATGGAGGCGTACATCGGCAGGACCGCAAAGGGCAAATATCCGTACGCCAGGCCGACGATCACTGCAAACTCATTGAAGAGCAGCTCGAGGGGCTGGTTGATCAGGTGCAAGCTCATGAGAAACGAGTTGAATAAACCTTCTGTGGCGAGCACTTGCTTCAGGGCGTATGTGCGGACCAGAAAATTCGTCCAGAAGGGGATGATGACCAGCACCAGCAAGGCATCACGCCAGATCGGTTTCTGCCTTGAAATGAAATAGGATAACGGGTAGCCGAGAATGATGCACCAGAACGTGACGATCAACGCAATGCGGGCAGAATGCCCGAAGATACCAAGGTAGAGGAACGGATCACACGCCGGGCCGGAGAACTCTGAAGCACAGGCATTGAACAACTGCCTGTAGTTCTCGATGGTGAATACCGGCGGGACCCGGATCCCGCCTGCCCGTCCGCGTTCCACAAGACTGATAAAGAATACGATCAGGAGCGGCAGGTTGAAGAAGAGAAGGATCCATAGCGCGCCCGGGCTGATCAGGCTGGTTAGCTGCAATCCCCTGTTACGTCGAAAGAAATCCAGCATAGGGCCGCCTCATTCCGTCAGAATGCGGGGAGATGCGTAGGTAAAGGAAACCGAGGCTTCGTCGCCAATCTGTACGATCTCCTGGTGTCCGTGCATGATATTTTGCTCGCGCACGCGAACCTTTTGGCCGCCGGCGAGTCGTACACCATAATGCGTATCCGTGCCGATATAGATCACATCCTCTACGCGACCCTGTAGATTATTTCCATCTTTCATCGCTGTGTTCAGACGCAGTTTTTCGGGCCGCACCGCAACTGAGACCTGCTGGCCGTTTGTGAACATCCGGCTCGATTCGACGCAGATCATCCCCGTGCCGTCCAGCTCCACCTCCACCGTGGAGCCATTCTGCTTCTTGACGATCCCGTCGATGAAATTCGTCTCCCCGATAAAATCGGCCACATACTTGCTCGCGGGGCGTTCATAGATCTCCTCGGGTCTTCCAATCTGAAGCACCACCCCCTTGCTCATCACGGCAATACGATCGCTCATCGTCAGGGCCTCTTCCTGGTCATGCGTCACGTAAATAAACGTAATTCCCACTTCACGCTGGAGGGTCTTGAGTTCCAACTGCATCTCCTTGCGCAGTTTCAAGTCGAGCGCGCCGAGAGGCTCGTCGAGCAACAGCACTTCCGGTTTATTGACCAGGGCGCGGGCCAGCGCGACGCGCTGCTGCTGTCCGCCGGAGAGCTGCTTGGGACGCCGCATCTCCATCCCTGGAAGCCGGACCATCTCCAGGGCCTCCGAAACGCGCCTCGACCGTTCGGCGCGCGGGACTCCCTTCATCTCGAGGCCAAACCCGATATTCTGTTCAACCGTCATGTGAGGGAAGAGCGCATATTGCTGGAACACGGTGTTGACAGGTCGCTGGAAGGCCGGCACCTGGCTCATCTCTTTGCCGTGAATGAAGATTTTCCCATCTGTTGGCATCTCAAATCCGGCGATCATCCGCAGAGAGGTCGTCTTGCCGCAGCCGGAGGGTCCAAGCAACGAAAAGAACTCGCCATCCTTGATCTGCATCGTGACATGATTGACTGCCGAGAGGACGCCCCCTTCAGGGGTGATGAACTGCTTCAACACATCCTGCATTTCAACTGCGAATTCAGCCATGTTCTACGCTCCTTGCAACAGCTTTCAACGCAAGTTCCAACCGGTCCAGCACTTGATCCAGTTGTTCCATCGAAATGATCAGCGGCGGCTCGATCCGCACGGTTTTTGCATTTGTCAACGTTCCCGAGACGAGCACACCGCGTTTAAAGAGTTCAGCAGCGACTCTATAACCGACCTGCGGGTTCTTGAAATGCATGCCTATCAGCAGGCCCTTGCCCGTTATTTTCTCATAAATTTGCGGGTACTGCGCGGCAAGTTCCTGAAGTTTTGCCATGAGGTAATCGCCCTTCTGCGCAGCCTGTGCCCACAGCCGGTCACGCAGCGTCACCCGGATCGCGGCGATGGCTGCCGCGCAGGCCAGCGCGCCCCCGCCTGTCGTTGTCGTGTGCATGAATGGGTTAGGATACATCATCGGTCTGAATATCTCTTCGGTCGTCACCACGGCGCTGACGGGCATCACGCCGCCGCCCAGGGACTTGGCCGCAGCAATGATATCAGGGACGACATGCCAGTGATCGACACCCCACATCTTTCCGGTGCGGCCCATGCCTGTCTGCACTTCGTCAGCGATCAATAAGACATTATAATGCCTGGTCACTTCGCGGACTCGCGGCCAGAAATCATCCGGTGGGACAATGGCTCCCGCTTCTCCCTGGATCGGCTCGAACAGAACACCCGCGACCCCGATGCCTACATTATTACAAATCTCCAACTGTCTCTCGACCGCCTCTGCTTCCCCAAACGGGACGTGATAGACCGGACCGCCATAGAGCATGCCCATCGGCTGGCGGAAATCGGCTTTGCCCATCATCGAAAGCGAGCCAAGCGTCTTGCCGTGGAACGCCTTGACAGCCACGATGAAGGCCGATCTCTGGGTATAGAGCTTGGCGACCTTGATGGAGGCCTCGATCGCTTCCGTGCCACTGGCTGCGAACCAGCTGTATTTCAGGTCTCCCGGCGTGATCTGCGCCATCAGCCTGGCCAGCACACCCCGCAATGGATCGATCAGCTCCTGCGAGGGCATGGGCGAGCGGTCCACCTGGGCTTTCACGGCCCGGACCACCTCCGGATGGCACCAGCCCAGATCCATCATGCCAAAGCCGCCCAGGCAATCGATGAACTCACGACCCAGTACATCGCGAAAGATCGCGCCCTGGCCGGTCCATTCGACCGAGGCCCAATCACCGGCCTCGGTCACAGATTTACGGTACTCAAGCCAGCCGCGATTGAAATGCTCCGCAAAGTTCTCCTTCGATTCTTCGATAATCCCTTTCGCCTCGTCCTCTGTGAGCGCAGGTTTGTTTTCGATAATATCCAGCCAGCGTTCGGCGTACCGTAATGCCTGATCCAAGTGATCGGTCACCTCGCTATCTTGAACCATCGGCGGTTTCACCTAAAACCTCCTGCTCCAATCTTTTGGCCACCTCTCCACAACCACTTTCTTTTGTGTGAAGAATTCCACTGCATCCATGCCCTGGCCGTGCATATCCCCGAAGAACGATTCTTTCCAGCCGCTGAACGGGAAAAACGCCATCGGCGCGGCGACACCGATATTGATGCCAATGTTGCCTGCTTCCGCTTCGTACCGGAAACGGCGCGCTGCATTGCCACTCGTTGTAAACAGACTCGCCTGATTTCCATAGCTCCCACTGTTCACCAGCTCGATTGCTTCATCGACACTGTCCACGTGCATCAGGCTCAGCACGGGACCGAAGATTTCCGTCCGGGCCACTTCGCTCCCCCGCGGCACATCCAGCAAAATGGTGGGGCGGATGAACGAGCCGGCTTCGAAGCCTTTGACCACCGTCCCACGTCCATCCACGGGGATGCTTGCTCCCGTTTCCGCGCCGGCGCCGATCCATTGCTCGACCCGCGCCTTGCTCGCGGCGTTGATGACAGGCCCCATCTGAACCCCCTCGTCGAGGCCATAGCCGACCTTGCGGGTGGAGGCCGCCTCGCAGATCATCTCAACGAACTGATTGCGCGCCTCCGCCACCGTCACTGCGACCGAGACCGCCAGGCAGCGCTGGCCCGCGCAGCCGAAGGCCGAATCCGCGACGATTTTCGTCGCCATTTCCATATCGGCGTCGGGCAGGACGATCACGGGGTTCTTGGCGCCACCCTGCGCCTGGACGCGTTTTCCGTTGGAGGCAGCCCGCGCGTATAAATATTTTGCCGTCGCACTCGATCCCACAAACGTGACCGCGCGAATCCCCGGGTGATCCAGGATCGCGTCCACAGCCTCCTTTGCCCCGTTGATCATATTGATCACGCCCTTCGGCAGACCGATCTGCTCGATCAGGCGGAAGATGAGCTGCATAGTCATCGGCACTTTTTCGGAAGGCTTGACAATATAGGTGTTGCCACAGGCGATTGCATACGGTAAATACCAGAAGGGAATCATGCCGGGGAAGTTGAACGGCGCAATGGTCGCACAGACGCCCACGGGCTGGCGCAGCATGATCTCGTCGATCCCCGGTGCAATATCCTCGACGATCTCACCCTTCATCATCATCGGCATGCCGCAGGCCACTTCCACATTTTCGATCGCGCGCACCATTTCCGCCTTTGCCTCTTCGAATGTCTTCCCGCACTCGTTGGTGATCGTGCGCCCAATTTCATCCAGATTTGCCCTCAGTAAATCTCGCAGCCTGAACAGGTATTGAACCCGGTCTTGTACCGGAGTCCGCCTCCACGCCGGGAAGGCCGCGGCTGCCGCCGAGGCCGCTGAGTCCACATCCGCGGGGCCAGAAAGAGGCGTGCGAGCGATCACCTGTCCGGTGGCCGGGTTGATGACATCATAATGTTCTGTAACCTGGGGCTTGATCCATTCGCCGTTGATATAGTTCAGGATTTCCATGTGATCTCCAAGTGTTCTTCTCGTTGAGCGGAGCGAGTGGCCCGGCTAGTGCTGCAAGCATCGTCCAAACGCAAGGAAGCAAGCAACCTCCGTCCTTCGACTGCGAGACCTCGACGAACCCTCGGCCTTTCCGCTCAGGACGAATATATTACGCAGTTTGTTTATCCATCAATTCCGCCAGTCCCTCATCGATCAGGTCCAATCCTTCATCCAATTGTTCCTTTGTAATAATCAGCGGGGGCACAACGAACAGGATATTCTTGAAATTGAAAACATAGACACCGTTCGCAATCAGGAAATTCTTAAGCGGAGTCAAATCCATCGGTTCTTTTGTTTCGCGATTCGTCACCAGCTCGAGAGCGGAGAACATACCGATATAGCGTGCATCGCCCACCGAGGGATGTCTTGCCCTTAGCTCTTCCAGGCGCTTGCCGAGATGCTTCCCCACTTCTTTCGCATTCTCAAAAATAGCATCCTCTTCATACGCTTCAATGGTTGCCAGGGCTGCCGCACAGGCCAGCGCGTGGCCATTATACGTCAGGCCGGCAAACAGCATCTTGTCATCGAAGAACCTGGCGATCTTCTCCCGGACAATGACAGCGCCCAGAGGCAGGTAACCGGATGTAATGCCTTTGGCCGTGGTGATGATATCCGGCACAACATTCCAATGATCCACGGCGAACCATTCGCCGGTCCGCCCCCAGCCGCTCATGACTTCGTCTGAGATCAGGAGGATGCCATGCTTATCGCAAATCTCACGCAGGCGCGGCCAGTACTCGTCAGGCGGGATGATGAGTCCGTTGGTGCCGGTGACGCCTTCCAGGAAGATCGCGGCGATCTGGTCGGGCCCTTCGTGCTCGATGACCTCTTCAACATGCTTGATGCACTCGCGGTGGCAGACGTCAGGCGTCCAGCCGAATGGGCAGCGATAACAATACGGGTCAAGGAAATGCACGACGCCCGAGATCGCGGGCTCTGCCGGCAGGCGGCGGTAATCCCCCGTGAGTGCCAGCGCGCCGAGCGTGGCGCCGTGATAGGAGCGATAGCGCGCGAGGATTTTGTGCCGCCCCGTATAGAACCGGGCGATTTTTATAGCGTTCTCATTCGCTTCCGCTCCGCCCAATGTGAAAAAGGTCTTCTTTAGATCCCCTGGTGTGATCTCAGCAAGTTTTTTCCCAAGAAGCCCGCGCGGCTCCGTCGCCATGCTGGGGCTGGCAAATGTCAGTTGTGCCGCCTGGTCCTGAATAGCCCTGACAACCTTCGGATGTTGATGCCCTACATTTGTGTTCACCAATTGTGAAGCAAAATCGAGATAGCGTTTTCCATCCGCATCCCAGAAATAGACCCCCTCCGCTCTCGTGACAGGGATCGGATTGACCTGTCCCTGATTCGACCAGGAATAAAAGGTGTATTCCTTGTTGAGGTCGACGATTTCTTTTGCGGTGAGGGGGTTCATGAAATCTCCTTGTAATTGTACACGCGCAGTCGCCTACACGAGTACACATACATGCCTTGTCCATGTGTTTGCCCGGGTCAATATCTACAGCTTGACCTCTTTCACAATCTCCGCATACACGTTCAAGGTCTCATCAATATCGGCTTCGCTGTGCTCGTAACACAGGAACCAGGGCTCGCGCGCATCGTGATCTGGCATGATGCCCCGCTCGATCGCCTTCTCGGCCAGTCTGAGGTACATCGCATGGTCGCTCCCGGCCCAATCGCGCTGGCAGGTTACGGCGTCTACGCCCAGCGAGAAGGAGAACATTGCAGGATAGCCCGTGAATACCGCCTGGATATCATTCTCCTCGAAAATCTCCTTCAACCCATCCATCAGCCGCTGTCCGCGTGCTTCGATTGTCTTGAGAATTGGTTTCGTTTTGAGCACACGCAATGTGGCATACGCGCCGGCTACACCCGGCTTATTGTTAGTGTATGTCCCTCCTTGCGCAACACCCTGGCCAATAATGGACATGATCTCCTTTTTTCCGCCGAACGCCGCGACCGGGTAGCCGTTGCCCAGGGCCTTGGCGTAGGTGGCGAGATCAGGCTTGATGCCATAGTATTCCTGTGCGCCCCCATTCGCAATCCGGAACCCGGTCTTGACTTCATCCAGGATGAAAACACAACCGTATTCTTCCGTTTTCTTACGGATCAGTTCCAGGAAGCCCTCCTGGGGGTTGATCGCCGCGCAATTGCCCTGACAGGGTTCCGTGATCACGGCCGCGATTTGCTCCCCATAGGAACGCATCATCCGTTCAAAGCCTTCGAAATCGTTGAACGGAAGTGTAATGATGAATTCGCGCATCGACCTGGGGATGCCGGAGGAGGCCGGCACCGGGATGGGACTGCGCCGATTCCCGTAGGCCTCTACAGGCGCATAGGTCGACCACAGGGTGTGATCATGGAAGCCATGATAGTTGCCTTCGAACTTCAGGATCAAGTCGCGACCCGTGTAGGCGCGCGCTACGCGGATCGCGTGCATGGTCGCTTCCGTGCCCGAGCAGGCAAGCCGGATCATTTCGACCGCAGGGGCCATCTCCACGATCATTTCCACAACTGCAACTTCCAACTCGCCTGTCATCGCAAAGAGAATGCCATTGCGAATCTCTTCCATGACCTTTTGATCCACTTCATCGTATGCATGGCCCAAAATAATCGGACCGAACGCCATGCGATAATCAATGTATTTCTGGCCATCGACATCCCACAGATAGGCGCCTTTTGCCTTTTGAACGTAGGGGGTGATCCCATCTCCCCAGAACCGGAAGTTCGAATTTACGCCGAGCGGGATGAATT
This sequence comes from Anaerolineales bacterium, assembly GCA_035708785.1. GTDB lineage: Bacteria > Chloroflexota > Anaerolineae > Anaerolineales > Villigracilaceae > Defluviilinea. Next base: position 5,495 of record DASTFG010000299.1, on the reverse strand, counting down.
CCTGGGCGCGCTTTTGCAGCGCGTGGGTCTTCGGACCAAACATGGATTTCCTCCGGTGGTGTTAATCGGACGATGGACTCGTATCTCGTTCGGCAATCTCTTGTATGATTCTCTCGGGAACGCGCCACTGATACACATCCTTGAGGATGAGCGGCACAATCGAGGTGGTGGTCTTACGGACACCAGGAACTTTACGGATCACTTCCGTGACGAAGTGGTAGATCTCTGCAGTATCTTTTGCTACAATCTGAATGCTGACATCCGTTTGCCCAATCCCACAGGCCACATAGCTGACGTGATCGAACTCCGCCATCTTTTTTGCCACCTCGAGGATGCGGTCAGATTCAACTTCCATCCAGACGTCTGCAATCGTGGTCAGGCCAAAAGCCTGAGGTTTGGCGACGGCGCTGACTCGCACGACTCCTTCATCGACCATCCGATCGATGCGGTAGCGGACGGCCCGCTCCGAAATATCCCCGATCTGGCGTGCGATCTCAGAAGCCGGCATACGACCATCTTCCAGGAGAAGATTGACAATTTTTACGTCGATTCTGTCGAAATTATACATTGATTGCCTTTTAAGTTTCCGAAACCGACAACTGCCTTGCAAATATACACCATCCCCCACCGAGGAGTCAAGTAAAATGACTATTCTGCAATTGACAGACTTTGATTTGCAGCATCTAAATGAATCAGTCTTAAAAGTTAGCTAGATGGAATGAATCAATGAGCGCTGACCAGCGTTGCTTACAAAGCCCTGCCAAAAAGCCTTGATACAGATTTCACATTGACGTATAGTTGTCATACAGGTATAATCAACTCTTGGCATTATCCCAAATAGCAGGAGTAAATTATGGCGACACCAGATATTGCGCCCGATGTGGCGCTTGAACCCAAAACCAAATTAAGCGGAAAGATACTGAATACGACGCTTGCCGGCGCGCTCGTAGATGTGGGGCAGAATATCCCTGGCGTGATCCACATTTCACAACTGAGCAAAGATACGGTCAATAAAGTGGAAGACGTTGTCAAGGAAGGGCAAATAGTGGACGTCTGGGTCCGGCGTGTTAAGAAAGATCGCATCGAGCTCACCATGATCGAGCCGCTTGCCCTGGAATGGAAAGAGATCGAACCCGAGATGGTCGTTAAAGGCAAAATCGTTCGGCTTGAGCCGTACGGGGCATTTGTCGATATCGGCGCCGAGCGTCCAGGCATGGTTCACGTCAGTGAACTCGCGCATGGTTATGTAAAAACCCCCAGCGAAGTCGTCAAGGAAGGCGACGAAGTGGAAGCAAAAGTGCTGGATGTGAATCGTAAGAAGAAGCAGATTCGCCTGAGCATCAAGGCGCTCGAACCGGAAGTGGAAGAATTCAAACCGGCTAAGAAAGAGGATAACAAGGGGCGCGGCAAGCGTCGTTCCAAAAAAGAGCCTGAGGAAGTGACTGCACCGGAAGAACCAAAAGAGGCCGAATTGACGGCAATGCAGATTGCCTGGCAGGAAGCGCTCGATAAAGCCAATGCCGATAAATCCTTCAAGGTCAAACGGGCAAAGTCAAGCACGTCGCAGGAGCAGGAAGATATCCTCAACCGCACGCTGGAGAAGCGCCTGCCCACTGGCGGATAGGAACTGCAGATTCAACCTCAGAGCGGATCTTTCATGAATCCGCTCTTTTTATTTTTCCTCGATCCCCATATTTTCGAGTTCACGCAGGAATTTTTCCTTGTTGGCTGATCGGGCGGTCTTGCCACTCGATGTCTTGACGATCCACCTGGGCCCCACGACTTTGACATACCTCAAGGCAATCGCAGAGTTCCTGGTCACATGCTGGCGAATCGCATCAGCTATTCGCTGATGCTCAGCGGGGTCCTCGGAATCCACTTCTGCAATCATGACGACCTCTTCCGTTCCCTGGACCTCATCAAACAGGCCGAACGCCACCGACCGCCCCGAGTGCACGCCGGCCACCTCATATGTCAGCGCTTCCAAATCCTGGGGATAGACGTTCTTGCCGCCCACAATGATCATATCTTTCTTACGGCCAGAGACAAACACTTCACCAGCATGGATGTATCCATAATCCCCCGTCAGATACCAGCCGTCGCGAAAAGACTTCTCTGTGAGATCCGGCCGGTTGTAATAGCCCATCAGAAGGCAATCACTTTGAATGGCAACCTCGCCGATGACCCGCTCCGGAACATCTTCTCCGATTTCATCGATCACTCTTAGCCTTACATTATCGAGCGGGCGGCCAGACGACATCATCTTCATAGATGGGCGACCTTCAAGCGGACTCCTCGCCACGCGTTCCGACATGAGCGCTTCGCGGTCGATCTCCTCGACCACCGGCGCGCTGCCCAACCGGCTCTGGGTGACGGCGAAAACGTTTTCCGCCATCGCGTATGACGTTTGCAGCACTTCCGACTTCAAGCCATGGTGCCTGAAACGGTTATAAAAAGCTATATGGCTTTCCCAGCGCACCGGCTCGGAGCAGTTGATGATGGCGCGCCATGATGACAGATCCACCCCTTCAAGATGCCGGTCGCGAATCTTTTGTGTGCAGAAGTTATAGGCAAAGTTAGGAAGCCATGCCAGTGTGCCCCGGTATTTCGACACCGATTGCATCAACCGGTACGGAGCCCGCACCCAGTCGAACGGGGACATCAGGACGAGCGGGATACCGGTAAGGATGGGCATGAGGAATCCGGCAATCAAACCCATATCGTGATAGAGCGGCAGCCAGGAGACGATGACATCCTCCTGGCTGAGGGACAACGTTCTGCCATAAGCATTCAACTGATTGAACACTGCCTGATGGGAGAGGGCAACCCCTTTCTGCAGCCCTGTCGTCCCGGAAGAGTGCTGCAACAAGACAATGTCTTCCGGCCTCCGTTGAAAACCCTTTAAGGAAGCAACGTTAAGATCAGATGATGCCTCGATCCGATCTGCGATGATAACTGAGCGGACCGAATCTCCTTCCCTCAAGGCAGTCCGAACTTCTGCTTCGAATTCCGAGTATGTGATGATCGCGGCCGGCTTCGTGACAGAGATCAGCGCAGACAAGTCGGCGCGATAGCGCTCGGGCGACAGCTTCTCCGTCAGAAATGGCATAATGGAGGGAACCGCGCCGTGCAGGACTGCCCCCCAGAAGGAATAAACGAGATCCTCACCATGCTGCAGGATAAGGACGACCACGTCGCCCGGTCCGATCCCTTCCCGCTCGAGAGTCCGGGCGTAGGAATTTGCTCCACGCAAGAGCCGGTTATAGGTTACCGGTACATCGTCAAGGCCGGAGAACTGCAAAACAACGGCGACTCGCTCGGGCGTCCGGGCATGAAGCGCCTGGAGCCGTTCAGGAAATATGGTCATCACTTCCGAGATTCGATCAGCGAGGCGAGCTGCGTGAGATTGTCAAACGTATCCGCATTCAATTCCGTATCCTCGATGCGAACGCCAAATGTGTCTTCCACGAACAAGGCAAGATCCATCAGGCTGAAGGAATCGATCAGGCCGCTCGAGATCAGGGGCTCACCCGGCTCGATGGCGCGATTCGGTTGTTTCAAAATACTCGTCCTGATAAATGTGGAAAGCTGCGGCATGATATCGGACATCAATTCTCCTTAAGCTGCGGAACGGAGATAGGCTTCCATGAACGCATCCAGATTGCCATCCAGCACGGCCTGCGTGTTCCCGGATTCGTATTCCGTGCGGTGATCCTTCACCATCTGATAGGGGTGCAGAACATAGGAGCGGATCTGGCTGCCCCACTCGGCCTTTGTGTATTCACCGCGCAGGACGGCCCGCTCCTCTTCCTTCTCGGCCTGCTTGAGCTCCAAGAGGCGGGCACGCAAGATGCGCATTGCAAACTCGCGGTTCTGGGTCTGCGACCGTTCGTTCTGACAGGTCACTACAATTCCGGTAGGGAGATGCGTAAGGCGAACGGCGGTTGCATTCTTCTGGACGTTCTGCCCTCCCGCGCCGGACGACCGATAGACATCCATCTTGATATCTTCAGGATTAATCTCGATCTCGGCCTCATCCATTGCGACCTGTGGGAGAACTTCCACGAGCGCGAAGGACGTATGCCTGCGGTGCGCGGCGTCGAAAGGCGAGAGCCGCACCAGCCGGTGCACACCCTTTTCGGAGCGCAGGTACCCGAACGCATATTCGCCATCCACAGCGATCGTCACACTCTTGATCCCAGCTTCTTCACCCTCCGTGATATCCAGGATTTCCGTATCATAGCCGCGCGATTCCGCCCAGCGCAGGTACATCCGCTGGAGCATCGCAGCCCAATCCTGCGAATCGGTCCCGCCCGCCCCTGCGTGGATGGCAAGGATGGCAGCATCATGGTCGTACCTGCCGGAGAGCATGGCAGTGAAAGACCGCTTTTCGAGCTCGGCTTCGATGGCGGAAACCTCCGTTTCCAGGTCCGGGCGGAGACTTTCATCCTCCAGTTGCGCCAGCTCGAGCGCGTCGTGCAGTCGGCGCGAAAAATCGCGCCATGAATCCACCTCGGCCTTCAGGCCATTGTATTGCTTCATCACTTGCTGCGCCTGCGAAGGATTGCCCCAGAACCCAGGCGTTTCGATCTCTTTTTCAAGCTGAGAAAGTTTGAGCTCCTTTGACGCAGAGTCAAAGACGCACCAGTAACTGGCGAGTTAGGTCCTGGGCAGACTCCAGGCGATTTACAAGGTCCTGCATTTTTCCTCCAAACGTTATGAGTTGAGAATTCCGCGAACAAAAGCATCGGGGTCGAAGGGCATCAGGTCTTCCGGCTTTTCGCCAAGCCCCGCAAACAGGATCGGCAATCCGAGCTCGCGTTGGATGGCAAATGCCATCCCGCCGCGCGCCGAGGAATCGAGCTTCGTCAGGATGACGCCGGTTATACCTACGGCTTCCTTGAAAGCCTTTGCCTGCTGCAAGGCATTCTGCCCCGTCGTGGCATCCAGCACCAGCCAGACGGCGTGCGGCGCCCCGGGCAGCGCCTTGCCGACGACCCGATAGACCTTTTTGAGCTCTTCCATCAGGTTGAAACGCGTGTGCAGGCGACCGGCTGTATCGATGATCACAAGGTCCAGGCCGCGCGCGACCCCGGATTGGATCGCGTTGAACGCGACCGCGCCCGGGTCCGATTCGGGGGCACCCGCGATCACGTCCACCCCGAGCCTATCTCCCCAGACCTGAAGCTGGTCAACGGCCGCGGCGCGAAAGGTATCAGCCGCGCCGAAGAGCAGAGTCTTCCCCTCGGATTGGAATCTCCGTCCGAGTTTCGCGATCGTCGTGGTCTTGCCCGAACCGTTGACGCCTACAACCATGATCACAGAAGGCCGGTTCTCCCAACGAAGAACGGGCGGGTTATCGAGCCTGGCCCTGAGTTCCTTTTGGAGCACTTCGGACAGTTCCTCGGTCCGGGTGAGGCCCTGATCCCGGGCGAAGATGCGAGCAGACTCCAGCACGTCCGCTGTCGTTTCGATTCCCAGGTCGGCTTGAATCA
>DASTFG010000298.1:0-7419 GCA_035708785.1 Anaerolineales bacterium | reverse complement strand
ATAGGCTTTGAACTCCGCCTTCCCCATCAGCTGACTCACCTTCGTGATCGCCGCCGTCAAGGTCGTCTTCCCATGATCAATGTGCCCCATCGTCCCTACGTTCAGATGCGGCTTGCTCCTGTCATACTTCGCCTTCGCCATTGATGAATCTCCTTATGATAATGAAAAACGAGATATCGATTATCTCAAAATTTCCTGCGCCGCCACCTGCGAGACAGGCGCATAGTGGTCAAATTCCATGCTGAATACACCACGGCCCTGGGTAGCCGAACGCAATTCCGTTGCGTACCCGAACATCTCGCCCAAGGGAACCATGGCACGCAGGGCCTGTGCATTGCCCGGGCGAACTTCCATGCCCTGGATGGTACCCCGACGGCTATTGATCTGGCCAATGACATCACCGAGGTAATCTTCCGGCACGACAACTTCAACCTTCATGACAGGTTCAAGCAAAACGGGTGAGCCTCTCTGAACGCCTTCTTTAAAGGCCATAGAGGCGGCCATTTTGAATGCCATTTCACTGGAGTCGACCTCGTGGAAAGAGCCATCGAATAAAGTAACCTTCATGTCCACAACAGGATAACCGGCCAGCACACCGCTATCCGCGGCCTCTTTGATGCCTTTCTCGACCGCAGGGATGTACTCCTTCGGAACGGCACCGCCGACAATCTTGTTCTCGAAGAGAATGCCGCTGCCGCGCTCGCCGGGCTCCAGTGAGATGACCACATGACCGTATTGCCCGCGACCGCCGGATTGCTTGGCATATTTATGATCCACCTTGGGCACCGGACGGGTGATCGATTCGCGGTAGGCAACACGCGGCCTGCCAACGTTAGCCTGCACGCGGAACTCGCGCAGCATCCGGTCAACGAGAATATCAAGGTGCAATTCTCCCATCCCGGAGATGATCGTCTGGCCTGTGTTTTCATCCGAGCGAACGCGGAAGGTTGGGTCCTCTTCCGCCAGTTTGCGCAGCGCCTCGCCCATCTTTTCCTGATCCGCGTTGCTCTTGGGCTCGATAGCAATCGAAATCACGGGCTCGGGGAAGGAAATACTTTCCAGAACAACTCTCTTCCTATCGCAAAGCGTATCACCCGTAAAAGTCTCTTTGAGACCCAGCACCGCCCCAATATCACCGGCGCGAACCTCGGTAATATCCTCACGCCGGTCCGCGTGCATTCGGATCAACCGGCCAATGCGCTCGCGCCGGCCCTTGGTCGAGTTATTGACCATCTGCCCCTGGCTGATCACGCCAGAGTACACGCGGAAATATGCCAGACGACCGACATAGGGATCCGTCACAATCTTGAAAACAAGAGCACTCAGAGGCGCATTGTCATCGGACGGGAGCTCAATCGTCTCACCATTCTCGTCCAGGCCGCGCACGGGTGGAATATCTGCGGGTGACGGAAGATAATCGATCACGGCGTCCAGCAATATCTGTACGCCTTTGTTCCTTAGAGATGAACCGCAAAAAACGGGAGCAGCTGTGTTCGCAATGACTGCCTTGCGCAGAGCAGCCTTCAATTCGGGAACGCCGATTTCTTCGCCTTCCAGGTATCTAACCGTAAGATCATCGTCAAGCTCGGCAATTCTCTCGACCATAAAAGCGCGTGCCTCTTGGGCCTGCACCTTCAAGTCATCGGGGATCTCGCCGATCTTTGGTTCTTTTCCGAGGTCATCTTCCCAGATGACCGCCTTTTGTTCGAGCAAATCGACAACGCCGCGGAACGTTGCTTCAAAACCGATGGGGATTTGCACCGGGATCGGGTTGGCGCCCAGGCGATCTTTAATGGAATCGATCGTCCGCTCGTAGGAGGCGCCGACACGATCCATTTTATTCACAAAACAAATGCGCGGGACGCCGTAGCGGTCCGCCTGGCGCCAGACCGTCTCACTCTGGGGCTCGACGCCCTGCACCGCATCGAAGACAACGATGCCTCCATCCAGCACACGCAGAGAGCGTTGGACTTCGGCCGTGAAATCGATATGGCCCGGAGTATCGATCAGGTTAAATTGATAACCCTTCCACTCAGCCGAAACTGCCGCGGAGACAATCGTGATACCACGCTCACGTTCCTGCACCATCCAGTCCGTAACGGTTGTGCCTTCGTCGACCGAACCGATACGGTGGGTCTTCCCGGTGTAGAACATAATACGCTCGGTCGTCGTCGTCTTCCCCGCGTCGATGTGAGCGATGATACCTAGATTTCGATACTTTTCCAGCGGATACTCACGCGCCATTCTAAGAAAATACCTGTTCCTTTAACAAATATCAGCAGCCAAAATTAAACTCGATAGTGGGAGAAAGCACGGTTGGCTTCCGCCATCTTATGAGTCTCGTCACGCTTGCGGATCGCAGAACCCGTTTCATTGAACGCATCGATCAACTCGGAGGCGAGCTTCTCGGAAAACGATTTGCCGGCTCGATCGCGAGCCGCAGACAAAATCCAGCGGATCGCCAGTGTCGTGCGGCGGTCCGCTGAGACTTCCATCGGAACCTGGTAGGTGGCACCACCCACACGGCGCGGGCGGACTTCCATTACCGGGGAAACATTTTTAAGGGCCGTATCAAAGACATCCAGCGGATTCTTGTCGGTGCGCTCCTTGATGATGTTCATGGCATCGTAGATCAGGCCTGTGGCCGTGCTTTTCTTGCCGCGCTTGAGCACATGCTGCACCATGGTCTGCACATGTACACTGTTATAACGGATGTCGGGAAGGATTTCCCGTTTTTCGGGTTTTGCTCTACGCATTCTTATTACTCCAATGGATTACTTGGGCCGCTTCGCGCCGTACTTCGAGCGGGCCTGCTTGCGATTGGCAACACCGGTCGTGTCGAGCGAACCGCGTACAATATGGTAACGCACACCAGGCAGGTCTTTCACACGTCCGCCGCGCACCAGCACGACCGAGTGTTCCTGCAGCTGATGGCCTTCACCCGGAATATAAGCGGTGACTTCGATCCCGTTCGTCAGGCGGACGCGGGCGATCTTCCGCAGCGCTGAGTTGGGCTTCTTCGGTGTCATTGTGCGGACGACAGTGCACACGCCACGCTTCTGAGGCGCGCCTCTTTCCTGCCGCACACGCCGCTGCTTGTACGAATTCAAGGTGTATTGCAGTGCCGGGGCCTTGCTCTTAACCTTCTTGTTTTTGCGGCCCTTGCGGACCATTTGATTGATTGTCGGCACGATCAGCCTCCGATTACTAAATTCTTCACAATGATTTTGCGCAAAAAATGAGGCCATCACAAAATCACACAGATGGCCTCATTTGTAGTGCCATGTTATTAGCGGGATGGATTGCCGCTTTTTCTATTGGCAGCGAACGGAGATTTTATCACGCACTCCCTCTGCCGTCAAGATTATCGCTTGCTCATTAAGTTATCACCGATGCCGAGCAGACCGGTATCCATCCTGGGTGGATGCTGTTTTTCCTCGTCCTTGCCAAACCGGACCACGTCGCCGCCTTCGTTCACGGCTTCCACAGCGAGGCCAAGCGATTGTAACTCCTTGACCAATACCCGGAACGATGCGGGAATGCTTGGCTCTTCGATCGGCTCACCTTTGACGATCGCCTCATAGGTATTGACGCGGCCCTGCACATCGTCGGACTTGACCGTCAGCATCTCCTGCAGGGTGTAGGCCGCGCCATAGGCCTCCAGCGCCCAGACTTCCATCTCGCCGAAGCGCTGACCACCGAATTGAGCCTTACCGCCGAGCGGCTGTTGCGTCACGAGGCTATAGGGGCCAGTCGAGCGGGCATGGACTTTATCCTCCACCAGATGGTGAAGCTTCAAAACGGTCATCACGCCGACTGTTACCGGCTGGTCATATGGAATGCCGGTCTTGCCATCACGCAGCGTTTGCTTGCCCAGAGTCGGCATGGGCTGGCCGGTGGTATTCGTAATCTCCTGCGCCACTTCCTGTAACCGTGCTTCGGCAATCCGGCCGGAATGGCCCTGTCGCTCGATCCACAGGCGCAGGCAGGCATTGATCGCGGCTCTGTCGTATTGTTCGCGCCTGCGCGGATCCATATCATCCGGATGGAAGATCGTATCGGGATCATATTCGCGGTCGCGGAGCCATTCGGCAGCGGTCGATTGGCGGGCATAGTCCGGATCATTCAGATCATACGGGTCGTAGCCGCGTTCGCCCAGCCATTCTTCGAGATAGAGGCGGCGGACTTCATCGTCATCCTGAATGGATTCCGGGTCGTATTCCTGTCCCTTGATCCATTCCCAGGCGGTCGCAGCTACTTCTTTCCAGGCCTGATCCACGATCCAGGCCCGGGCGAGCTCCGCCTCAATCTCCACTTCCGTTGCACCATCGAAGACCGGAGTCACCGCGCGGTAACCGAGTCGTTTGGCGGCCCAGCCGAGATGGACTTCCAGCACCTGGCCGATATTCATACGGCCAGGAACACCAAGGGGATTCAAGATGATGTCCACCGGTGTACCATCCTCCAGGAACGGCATGTCTTCGACAGGCACCACCTTCGATACCACACCCTTATTTCCGTGGCGGCCCGCCATTTTGTCACCCGCGGTCAGCTTGCGGCGCTGCGCCACAGAGACGCGCACCATCATGTCTACGCCGGCCGAGAGGTCGGAGTTCTCCTCGCGGGTGAATACTTTTACGTCCACCACTTTGCCGCGCTCGCCGTGAGGCATGCGCAGGGACGTATCTTTTACGTCCCGCGATTTTTCGCCAAAGATGGCGCGCAGCAGGCGTTCCTCAGGTGTCAGTTCCTTTTCACCCTTCGGTGTGATCTTGCCGACCAGAATGTCGTTCGGGCCAACCTCGGCGCCAATGCGGATGATGCCATTCTCGTCGAGATCCTTGATGGCGTCCTCACCGACATTAGGGATGTCACGCGTGATCTCTTCCGGGCCGAGCTTGGTATCCCGAGCTTCAACCTCATATTTTTCGATATGCACGGAAGTAAAGCGATCTTCCTGGACGAGGCGCTCGGAGATCAGAATTGCATCTTCGAAGTTGCCACCCTCCCAGGACAGGAACGCGACCACAACGTTCTGGCCGAGAGCCAGCTGGCCGCTCTCCGTAGAGGACGAGTCGGCGATAATATCGCCCTTCTTGATCTTTTGTCCCTTGACCACCGCTGGACGCTGATCGATGCACGTGCTCTGATTGGATCTTTGATATTTGCGCAGTTGATATGTGCGGGAACTGGATCGCTCCTTGACTGTGATCGAATTGCCGGTCACCGAAGTGACCTCACCATCCGCTTCGGCTACCACCACCTGACCGGAGTCGAGCGCGGCGTGGTACTCCATACCGGTAGACACCAGCGGAATTTCCGGGCGAACCAGCGGGACGGCCTGCGCCTGCATGTTGGAACCCATCAGGGCGCGGTTGGCATCATCATGTTCCAGGAACGGGATCAACGCGGCGCTGATGCCCACCACCTGGTGAGGAGCGACATCCATATAATCCACTGCATCCGGTGTCGAGAAGATAAAGCCGGAATGATAGCGGCACGAGACACGCTCGCGCACGAATTCCCGATCCTCGGTGAGGGGAGCATTTGCCTGAGCAATCACATATTTATCTTCGGCATCTGCCGAAAGATAATCGAACTGGTCAGACACATACGGAACGATGCTGACAGGCTGGCCGATCTTGGCAAGCTTCTTCACCATCTTGGCGTCGATCGCCTCACCGGCTTTGTAGAGGACCTCTTCCGTCTTTGGATCCAGGACATCTTCTCGCAAGGTGCGGCCCTCGAGACGTTCATCGTCGGGCTGCATGGTTCTGAAGACCTTCCGATAAGGAGTCTCGATAAAGCCATACTCGTTCACACGTGAGAACGAAGCCAGACGCCCGATCAAGCCGATGTTCGGACCTTCCGGTGTTTCGATTGGGCAGATGCGCCCGTAGTGTGAGTGATGGACATCGCGCACGTCGAAGCCGGCGCGCTCACGTCGCAGACCACCGGGACCCAGCGCGGAAAGCGTTCGCTTGTGGCGCAGCTCGGCCAGCGGGTTGGTCTGGTCCATGAATTGTGAGAGCTGTGAGGAGCCAAAGAACTCGCGCAGCGCCGCGACGACCGGGCGAATGTTCACGAGCGTCACCGGTGACAACTGCTCCTGGTCGCGGATGGACATCCGTTCCTTGATGACGCGCTCCATCCGCCGGAGGCCGATGCGCAGCTTGTTCTGGATCAGCTCGCCGACCGTCTTGACGCGGCGATTTCCCAGATGGTCGATATCGTCCGGCGGCTCGACTCCGTTGTTGATCTGGATCATACGGCGGATGAGCCGGATTACATCGCTCTTCGTAACGGTGCGGTGCGGAATGGGGACGCTCAGATCCAGCTTCTGGTTCAATTTATAACGACCCACGCGTTCGAGGTCATAATGCCGCTGGTCGAACAGCTGCTCTTCGAGGAACTGGCGTGCGTTCTCGAGGGTGGCGGGGTCGCCGGGACGCATCTTCTTGAAGAACTCGATCAGCGCAGCTTCGGCGATGCTCAGGCCGCCGGAAAGTTCCCACTCAGGCTCCTGCTTGAGCGTGGAGGCAATGAACAGTCGCTCAGGGTTGTTATCCACATCCTGGAACAAGGACAGCAATTCTTCATCTGAACCGGTCTTGAGCGGCGAGTCCTTGATGCCGTCATCGACCGCGGCCAGAGCCCGCAGGAACACCGTAATCGGCACGGTGCGCTTACGGTTGAATTTCAAGATGATGTAATCGGATTTGCGGGTTTCGAATTCCATCCAGGCGCCGCGATCCGGGATCAGTTTCGACATCGCCAGCGGACGACCCGTGGCGCGGTCCGTGGGAGCCTCGAAATAGACGCCCGGGGAACGGATCAACTGTGAGACGACGACGCGTTCCGTTCCGTTGATAATGAATGTGCCCTTGTCGGTCATCTCGGGGAAATCGCCGAGGAAAATATCCTGCTTGATCGGCTCCGGCACGTCCGGCCCGGCCAGCAGCACAGAGACATACAGCGGGCTGGAATAGGTCAGGTCACGCTCGACACATTCCTCGATGTTGTGTTTCGGTTCGCCAAACCAATACTTGAGTCCCCACTGCTTGGACTCGGGGCTGCGGCTCGGGAAGTATAACTTCATCCCCTTGTTGTACGATTCAATCGGCGAAACCTCATGGAAGAGATCGCCAAGGCCTTCACGCTTGAGGCGCTCGAACGAGTCGAGCTGGACTTCTATTAGATTGGGCAGTTTGATATTAACAGGAATACGCGCGTAACTTTTACGTGGTAAAGAAGAAGACATTCAATTCACTCCTAACCTTCTTTGGGCCTGTGAACAGCGATTAGACACACGAAGCCATCCCGCGCGGGTCGGCGGGATAGCAAACTGTGATTATATACCAGGTTTCGCATATACGCAAGGTTTTTTTGGGGCCTTTTTCTTCCCCCGTTCCTTGTAAG
>DASTFG010000297.1:0-13127 GCA_035708785.1 Anaerolineales bacterium | reverse complement strand
GCCGTATCGCCGCCGCCGATCACCACCACCCGTTTGCCGACCTCGAGCGGGTCCTTCATATTTGCCGGGAGCAGCTTCTGGTCCACATTCCCGCGGATGAGGAAGTCGGTTGCTTCGTAGACGCCGGGGAGGTCTGTGCCTGGAGCATTTTCCATCTTCGCATCCACCTCCGACCCGACCCCGACGAAGACAGCATCGAAGCCCTCCTCAAAGAGCGCGTCGATGGTTTTCTCTTTTCCGATATAGGTATTACCCACGAACTTAACGCCGGCGCGCTCGAACTCCTCCCATTTCTCGAACCAGACATCCTTGGGCAGTTTGAAGTTCGGGATTCCGTAGACGAGCAGCCCGCCGGGCGCAGGCTTGGATTCGAAGATCGTCACTTCGTGCCCGCGCTGCACCAGCTGGTCTGCACAGGCCAGGCCTGCGGGTCCCGCGCCGATCACGGCCACGCGCTTTCCTGAAGGAGGCGCGAGCGGGATGACGCGTCCTTCGTTGCGGCGCTGGTAATCTACCGCGAAGGCCTCAAGTTCGCCGGTCAGAACGGGGGTATGACGCTTGTTGAGCACGCAGGACCCCTGGCAGAGTGCCTCATGCGGGCAGACGCGCCCGCAGATTTCAGGCAGCGAACTAGTCTGGTGGTAAAGCTCGGCCGCCTCCGAAAAGCGTCCCTGCTCAATCAGCCACATGGCGGAGGGGATATCATTGTGCGCCGGACAAGCCAGCATGCAGGGTGCAGGATCCGGGCAGTGAATACAGCGCGAGGCCTCGACCATGGCTCGCTCGCTGCTGAAGTCGATCACGACAGCCTCAAAATCGCAGGTGCGCGTTGTGGGTGGGCGCAGGTCGAGATCATAGAACGGCATATTTGCACGAGCCTTGCGGTCAATGGTCAGGGTTTCACTCGGTATAGCCTGCATTCATTCCTCCAGGACTTCACTCAAACAGGTTTCGATACCATCATACCTAAACTTAAATGATGTCCAAAGGCTTATATGTCACCAAAGTGGACGACAATCGTCACAATTGCCCCCGCGTGGGATTTACATGATCCCTGCCTTTACAATTCACCGTTAATTCATATTTGTAAGGTAAAACCAAACCTTGTAAGGTAGAATCTGAGATTTGGCGGGGCCGTTTCTCGATGCCTCGCGGAGGAAACCATGCGTGCGTTTTTCAAAAAAAATAGAACAAGCTTATTCGTATTGCTGGTCATCCTGGCAGGTGTATCTGCATTTCTGTTTGTCCGCCGGACGAACGCAGATACGGCCAGCCAGTTCCAGACGGCAACGATCGGGCGCGGCAACCTGACTGCTACGATCGGCGCGACCGGCACAGTCCGCGCCAAACAGACCGCCGTGCTCATCTGGCAGGCAGCCGGGACGGTGGATACTGTCAATGTGAAAGTGGGCGATAACGTTCCCGCAGACTTTGTGCTGGCATACCTGGCAAAGACGTCCCTGCCACAAAGCATCATCATGGCTGAAGCGGATCTGGCGAATGCCCAGAAGGAACTGGATGATCTGATGAGTTCGGATACCGCCCGCGCCGAGGCGGTGATCGCCCTGCGCGAAGCGCAGGAGGCGTATGACAAGGCCGCGAACTGGCGGAAGGAATTGGACGGGAAGATCCATATTAAGGAAATCGTCTACAAAAAGATCCGAAATCGAACGGTGCCTTTCCTGAAGGAATATCGTGGATTTGCCAGTGAAGCGACCATTGCGAGAGCAGATGAGAATCTGGCGCTGGCAAAAGCGAAGCTGGATGACGCCCAGCGTGCATTCGACCGGCTGAATAATGGAAGTATGGCCGAGATCACGGCTGCGCAGGCGCGCGTCGATGCAGCGCAGGCTACCCTCAACCTGGCGCGCCTGAATGCGCCGTTTGCCGGCACCGTGACCGAAGCCTATCCGCTCCCGGGCGATCAGGTAGCCGCGGGCGCTACCGCATTCCGCCTGGATAATCTTTCCAGCCTGCTGGTGGATGTACAGGTATCGGAGGTGGATATTAATAGTGTATCCGTCGGACAGCCGGTCATGCTCTCCTTTGATGCCATCCTGGGAAGGGAATATCACGGTCAGGTCGTAGAAGTGGCGCAGACCGGTACAGCCGTGCAGGGCGTGGTCAATTTCAAAGTCACTGTGGAACTTACCGATGCGGATCAGCATATCAAACCCGGCATGACCGCTGCGGTCAACATCGTTGTGGAGGAGATGCAGGATGTCCTTCTGGTTCCGAACCGGGCAGTGCGCCTGGTGGATGGGAAACGAGTGGTCTATCTCCTGGTGGAGGGCGAGCCGGTCAGAACGGAGATCCGGCTTGGCTCTTCGTCTGACACGATGAGCGTGATTGCAGGTGGTGAGATTTTTGAGGGTGATACGATCATCCTGAATCCGCCCGTAGAGTTCGGGCCCGGTGGGCCGTTCGGTGGATAGGAATATGTCGAACGTCATCGAAGCTCGTGACTTGACCAAGATTTATAAGATGGGGGAGGTGCAGGTGGAAGCTCTGCGCGGCGTATCCTTCGAGATCAAGCGCGGAGAGGTGATCGCTATCATGGGGCCTTCCGGTTCGGGCAAGTCCACCCTTATGAACACCCTCGGCTGCCTGGACAGGCCGACCTCCGGCGAATACATCTTGGACGGCGAGCCGGTCGCGTCGCTGAATGATGACCAGCTGGCAGACATCCGCAACCGTAAGGTCGGATTTGTCTTCCAGAGCTTCAATTTACTTTCCCGCCAGACGGCGATCACGAATGTCGAACTGCCATTGCGGTATTCCGGCAGAACGGAAGGCCGCCGCGAGCGCGCCATCGAAGCCCTCAAAGCAGTCGGGCTGGGAGATCGTATGACTCACCGACCCACCGAGCTATCCGGGGGCCAACAGCAGCGCGTGGCGATCGCCCGCGCCATTGTCAACGAGCCGGCCATCGTGATGGCCGATGAACCAACGGGAAATCTGGATTCGAAAGTGGGCAAGGAAATCATGTCCTTACTCCTCAATCTGAACAGGGAACGCGGCACCACGTTGATCATCATCACCCATGATCCGGCGATTGCGGCGCAGACGCAGCGCGTGATCCGTTTACGGGATGGCTTGCTGGACGCCGCGCCGGGCCCTAACGGACAGAGGGGTGGTGGCGCATGAGCATCGGACAGGCTATCCTGGAAGCGCTCGAAAGCCTGAGCGGCAATAAACTCCGCTCCGGCCTGACCGTGCTGGGTATCGTCATCGGGGTCGCAGCAGTGATCGCCATGCTTGCCGTTGGGCAGGGCGCGCAGGCGTCCATTACCGGCTCGATCAGCGGGATCGGCACCAACCTCCTGTTTGTGTTTCGCGGCTCGCCCAACGACGAGGTGCGCAACTCCAAACCGCTGACGATCGGCGATGCCGAGGCCCTGCGAGACCAGTTTGCCGCGCCGTCGATCGAAGCGGTCGCCCCCGCGCTGGAGGAAAACACAGTCGTCTCGTTTGCCGGCGAGCAGATCTCCTCCCAGCTTTTCGGCGTTACACCGGACTACTTCCAGGTGAGGAACCTGAGCCTGGCTGAAGGTGAGTTCATCACCGAGGAACATATCCTCGGCCGCGCCTCGGTCGTCTTGCTTGGCCCGGAGGTTGCCGAGGCATTGTTCGGTCACCCCGATGGGGTGACGGGTGAGACCGTCCGGCTCGAGGGGCAGCCGTTCCGCGTGATCGGTGTCCTGGAATCCAAAGGCGGCGGCGCGTTCGGCAGTGAAGATAACCAGGTGATCGTGCCCTTTACCACGGCGCAGGCGCGCCTGGTCAGCCGCAGCAGCAACGACCGTGTGGATATTATCTTCGTGCAGGCAGTCAGCGGGGATCTGGTACTGCAGGCGACGGAAGAAATTTCGCAGATCCTGCGAACGCGTCACCGCACACCGGTCGGGGCGGATGATTTCACGATTTTCACGCAGCAGGATCTACTCACGACGTTCGAATCGATCACCAGTATTCTGACGGTCTTCCTCGGCGGCATCGCGGGCATCTCTCTTCTGGTGGGCGGCATCGGCATTATGAACATCATGCTGGTATCGGTCACGGAACGGACGCGTGAGATTGGCCTGCGCAAGGCGCTTGGAGCGCGCAAACGCGACATTCTTACTCAATTCTTGACCGAATCCTCGTTGCTGAGCCTGATCGGTGGGGTCATAGGCATCATGTTCGGCTGGCTGATTTCCTACATTGTCCGGCAGATCGCGATTGCCAGTGGGACGCCTTTTTCGCCCGTGATCGGGCTCGAGGCGGTTGCACTGGCAACGCTGTTCTCGGCGGCGGTCGGCCTCTTTTTTGGGATCTACCCGGCGAACCGGGCGGCAAACCTGGAGCCCGTGGAGGCCCTGAGATACGAATAACGTGCGTTAAAATAGATCTATGCCCAATTACAACATTCTCATCACAGACGGACTGGACGAACGCGGCCAGTCCATGTTGCGTTCCTCGGCGAATGTGGATGACCGGAGTGGCATCTCGGCAGAGGACCTGCTCCGGGTGATCCCCGATTACGATGCGCTGGTCATACGCGGCCGGACCAAAGTAACTGCTCCTGTTATGGACGCGGCCAACCGGCTCAAGGTGATTGGCCGCGCCGGCGTGGGCGTGGATAATATCGACCTCTCGGCCGCGAAGAATCACAACATCACCGTTGTCAACGCGCCAATGTCCACCACTCTGGCAGTCGCCGAACTGTCCTTTGGCCTCCTGCTCGCTATCGCCCGCGAAATCCCGCGCGCCGATGCAGCGATGAAACAGGGCCAGTGGCTGAAGAAGGAACTCGAAGGTGTGGAACTGAATGGCAAGACTCTTGGGCTCATCGGCATCGGACGGATCGGGATGGATGTGGGGAAACGTGCCGCCGCGTTTGGGATGAACGTGATCGCCTACGATCCTCTAATCTCCGAGGAGGAGATCGAGAGCCGCGGCGCCGAGGCAGTCTCGCTCCAGGAACTGTTCGCCTGGTCGGATTTCATTTCGCTGCACTTGCCCCTGAACGTTGAGACACGGGATTTCATCGGACCGGTGGCTTTCTCTCAAATGAAGGACGGCGTGCGGATTGTCAGCGCGGCGCGCGGTGGAATTATCGATGAGACCGCTCTGCTCGACGCGTTGAACCGGGGCAAGGTCGCGGCTGCGGCGCTGGATGTTTTCCGCCAGGAGCCGCCCGGATTAACAGACGTTGTTTCCCACCCGCGCGTGATCGCCACGCCCCATATCGGCGCGCAAACTATGGAGGCGCAATCCCGCGCCGCGGAAGATATCGCTGATGAAGTGTTATCCGCCTTGCAGGGTGGATCTTTGCGCTGGAAGGTTGCGTAAACTCATAAAGTAGGATAGCATTTTATACAATCCGGTCGGCAAAGGTCTGTCATCAGGCCAGCCGGAAGAACTCACCCCAATCATATTCAAGAGAGAAGCCATGAGCGAAAAACTGTATCAACTGAAGGAAAGACTGGGCGAGGTCGCCGATATTGGCAGCGCAGCCAGCGTCTTGAGCTGGGACCAACAGGTCAATATGCCGCCGGGCGGCAGTGAGGCGCGCGGGCAGCAGCTCGCGACCCTGAGCAAGATCGCCCAGGAGAAATTCATCGCCGATGAAGTGGGAAGACTGATCGATGACCTCAAGCAGGAGCTGGACGGCTCGGATTCCGACGAGGCCGCGCTGGTGCGGGTGGCCGCACGGGACTACGACAAAGCCAAACGTGTCCCGCCTGCGTTCATCGCCGAACAGGCCATCGTGACTTCCCGGGCGTTCGAGGCCTGGAAGGAGGCGCGCAGCAAATCGGATTTCTCCGTCTTCCAGCCGCATCTCGAGAAAGTCATCGAGCTCGTTCACAAATATATCTCATTCTTCCCGCCCGCTGACCATCCGTATGACACGCTGTTGGACGATTACGAGCCTGGGATGAAGACCGCCGATGTTCAGGCGATCTTCGACGGTTTGCGGCCCAAGCAGGTCAAGCTGATCAAAGCGATCACTTCGAAAAAACAGGTCAAGGATGATTTCCTTTTCAAGAAATTCAATGAAAGGAAGTTGATCGACTTCGGTGTGGATGTCGTCACGAGATTTGGGTACGACTGGAATCGTGGCCGCCAGGATAAGGCCCCGCACCCGTTCGAGACGACATTCAGCGTGAATGATGTCCGCATTACCACCCGTTACGAAGAAGATAATCCGATCGCAACATTGTTCAGCACGATGCATGAGGCCGGGCATGCGATGTATGAGCAGGGCATCAACCCCGATTACGAACGCACGCCTTTATTTGGAGGCACGTCACTGGCGGTACATGAATCGCAATCGCGCATGTGGGAAAACCTGGTCGGTCGTTCGTTGCCGTTCTGGGAGCATTTCTATCCGGCCTTCAAGCGGACCTTCCCAAAACAACTGGAAGGTGTCAGCCTGAAATCCTTCTACAAGGCGATCAATAAAGTGGAGCCCTCCCTCATCCGTGTCAACGCCGATGAAGCCACGTACAATCTGCACATCATGCTGCGTCTGGAGCTGGAGATCGGCATGGTCGAGGGCACCATCGCCACCAAAGACCTGCCCGAGATCTGGAACACGAAAATGCAGGAGTATCTCGGGATTACGCCGCCGGATGATGCCAAGGGCGTATTGCAGGACATTCACTGGTCGGGCGGCGCGATCGGTTACTTCTCGACCTATGCGTTGGGTAACTTGATCTCGGCCCAATTGTGGGAGAAGATCAACAAGGACATTCGCGGCCTCGATGATCAGATCCGCAAGGGTGATTTGAGCCAGTTACTGGACTGGCTGCGAAAGAACATCCACCAGCACGGGCAGAAGTACGAGCCGCAGGTCCTGGTCGAAAGGGTAACCGGCTCGAAGATCACATACGAGCCTTATATCCGTTATCTCACGAAGAAGTATGGCGAGATTTACAGTTTGTAAGGAATGACGTGCCATTGCGAGTTCGAGCGCCGAGATCTCTTTGAATGCTGCGGACGAAGAGGCTTGTGCAGCTTGAGTCTTAAATGAATCTTGAGTCCAACAGGTCCAGCGAGTCGGTTTTAGACTTGTTGGACTTGTTGACGAATCCTATTGCATGAAAAGAAGCGTTATCCTGCTCTTCTCCCTCCTGGGGCTCCTATTTGCCTGCGCTCCTCCATCTGCGAGTCCGATTCCCACTCCCTTTCCGCCTGAATACCTCCCGACGGTGATCGCGTTGACGGCAGACGCGGCGAATCTCTCTGCGACCGAGACGGTGATCGCATTAACCCCAACACTGCCCCCCACACGCACACCCAGGCCAACACTGAGTCCGACACCGATGCCCACGTTCACGGAGACCACCATCCCGAGTCATGCGCCCGCCGCCATCCGCATCTTTGCGCCGGGGCCGATGTCCAGGGTAGTTTCCCCCATCTCGCTCCGCATGAAGATCGTGTCGGGGAAGAGCGAGCGGATCCAGATCGCTCTATATGGGGAGGATGGCCGCCTGTTATCGCGAGAAGTCAAGCAGGTGCGTACCTCACACGACGGCGTAGATCAAACCATCCGAATCCCCTTTGAAATCCGCGCTGCAGCCGAACTGGGCCGGATCACCGTCAGCACCGAGGATGAGCTGGGTAGAATGCAGGCGTTGAATTCGGTGCGGGTTGTATTGCTTTCATCCGGGAATAATGAGATTAACCCGCCTGGAAACCCATCGGAGCCGGTGGGGGTATTCAGCCCTGCTCTCAAGGAGGCCTCTTCCGGCGGCGTCCTGAATGTAAGAGGTGATGTCTGGCCCTTCAACTTGCAGCCGGTCATCTTGGAACTGATCGATCCGACCGGCCGGTCCATCGGTCTGCGGATTATTACGGTCGAGAATATCCACCCCCAGCTGTTCGAGACGAGCATTCCGTACCGGGTCAGCGAACCTACGACCGCGCGCCTGACCATCCGCCAGGATGATGACCGCATCTCGGGGTTATTTTATCTGTACAGCCAGGAAGTGGTATTAAACCCATAGTGCTTGCCAAATCAGATTCGCACAGGTATAATGTGCGGGCTAAACGGGGTGTGGCTCAGACCGGTAGAGCGCACGGTTCGGGTCCGTGAGGTCCCGAGTTCAAATCTCGGCACCCCGACAGCTAGAATAAAATCACCGCATCGGTTGAGCGGTGATTTTCTATTTCCGAATATCGGGCATCCACATGCGATTGAAATTCTGCTTCACAAGGAACGGAGAAAATCGTCCTCCTGGTTGCCGGATCGGCGTGCAATCATTCTAGGAAGAACCGTGGATAACCGGTCTGGAAGTGTTGATAGCAAGAAGGATGTAATAATTTGAAATTGGTGTTATCATTGCACATCAAACAGGGGTCCGGGATCATCACCAGCGATCATCAACGTCTGCAATTCTTCCATCCTAATGAGCGACAGACCGGGCATATCCATTTGGTTGTTGAGGAACGATCAATATAAGGAGCATCCGGAATGGATGAGAAATTGTTGAGCAAGAGTTTGGGCACATCAGACCAGAAGAAAACTACCGTAGAAAGAGCTAACAGTCCATCCCCGCCCGGAAATGGGCTCTCGGTACAATTGCAGCATATCTTCGATCACATCCCTGAAGCAATCGTCTTTGTCAACCGGGAAGGCCGCATCCAGAACATGAACGAGGCGTCGAAGTTTCTGATCGGGGAGCCGGACGAGTCCTTTGGCCTGGACGCGTGGCCGGAGAGATTTGGCCTATATCTGGACGATGCCATGACGTATTACCCGGCTCACAAGATGCCGCTCGTCCGCGCCCTGCGGGGCGAAACCGTGCAGGGAGAGGAAATTATCCTGCGCAGGGATAATAGCCAGATCGGCGCCTGGATTTCCATGTCTGCCGCACCGTTCAAAGACGAAAATGGACGGATCGAGGGTGCGATAGCCCTTGTACGGGACATCACGTACCGGAAGCGGATCGAACTCTCGCAGGAAAAACACGCACGGCGTACGGAGGCACTCTACAAGCTCTCGCGCCGGATTGCAGAGGCAGGCCATGACCTCAACCGGATCACGCATCTGGTTGCCGGCTTCACCTCAGAGGTGATCGGTGACCTGAGCGTGGTCATGCTGCCGACAGCCAACGGGCAAAAGTTGAGAGCCGTAGCCTACCACGATTCAGAACCGTCCGCCTTGGCGCTCGTCAGAAAGAAGCTCATGGAGACCTCTGAATTCGACGCATCACGGGGGATCGAGAGCGGCGTCCTCAAGTCCGGTGAACCTTTGCTAATCCCCTCCATCGAATCCGAGCAACTTCACAGTGCTGCTCTGCCGGCCCTTACAAACTCTGTCAGTGAGATTGGCGTCCAGAGTATCTTGATCGTTCCACTGATCGGCAGAAGTGGTGTCATTGGCACACTCAACCTTTTCCGGCATGCGGGGCATAAACCATACAACATAGAAGACCAGTCTTTTCTGATGGACATTTCCTATCGCACAGTGATGGCAATCGAGAACTGCCGGCTGTTCGACTCACTGCGGGCGGAGATATCGGAGCGGCAATCTACAGAACGTGCCCTGGATATCAGTGAGGAGCGCTTCAGGGCAATCTTTGAATCGACCACACTGGGTATTAAGGTCCTGGATCTGGATGGCAATATTCTGCAGACGAATGCCGCCTTCCAACGGATGATGGGGTACACCGAGTCAGAATTCTTTGGTAGACATTTTCTCAACTTCATCCATCCTGACGATGTGGGCCGGGCTTCCAAGCTGTTTCACGGCCTGAAAATGAGCGGCATTCCCTTTTTTCGCTTCGAACATCGCACCGTACACAAGAATCAATCCATTCTCTGGGTAAAAACCGTGTTCTCTGTAGTCAAAAGACGGAATACGGATGATGAGGTGGCTTTTGTCGTGGGCATTGTCGAAAACATCACGGAGCAGAAACGGATCGAGATGGAGATGGCAGAGTTGAATAGCCGTCTACAGAATAGCATGGAGCTGGAGCGACTTCGCCTCGCTCAGGAACTGCATGACAATCCTATGCAGGCACTTTATAGCGCCATCTACCGGGTGGAGGAACTGCGTGCGAAAGCAGACCTTGAACTCAGAGCACAGCTGGAAACTGTCAATAACGATATCAAGAGTGTGTTGCAGGGTCTGCGTGCGACAGCCAAGGAACTCCGACCTCCTACGATATTCAACTTCGGCCTAGAGAATGCGATTCGCTCCCACACCGATGACTTCGAGGAAAAACACCCAGATATTAAAATATCGCTTTCCCTGGCACATGACCGCCAGCTTTTGCCTGAGAAGGTGCGCCTGGCATTATTCCGCGTTTTTCAGCAATCGCTGGCAAATGTGCTGCGTCACTCGGAGGCCACGGAAGTTCAAGTCCGCTTTTCCTTCGATGCGGAGGAAGCGCGGCTCGAGATCTCGGATAATGGGAAAGGTTTCGAGGTTCCTTCCAACTGGATAGAGTTTGTTCGCCAGGGACATTACGGGCTGGCCGGCGCTGCCGAAAGGGTCCAAACACTGGGCGGCACCTTCCAGGTGGAGTCCCAGCCGGGCGAATCAACCGTCGTGCGCGCGATCATCCCATGGAAAGACTCCATGGAATAACCAACTTGTGATTCCTAAAAGGAAAGAAGAGTAGATCCATGCCAGAAATTCGTGTTTTGCTTGTTGATGATCATCCTATCGTTCGGGCGGGGATCCGCAACATTTTGGACCCTGCCCCTGGCATCACTGTCGTTGGCGAAGCCAGCAGCGGGTCGGAAGCCTTACAGATGATCAAAGATCAGAAGCCGGATGTAGTTCTTTTGGATATGAAGCTTCCGGACATGAGCGGGATCGAAGTGATTAAGCAGATTTATGAGAATAAATCCGCTTCGCGAGTTCTCGGCCTCAGCTCTTATGATGATCGCCAGTACATCTCACAGTTGCTCAATTATGGGGCCTCGGGTTACTTGCTTAAGGAAGAAGTGCCGGAATATATCATAGAAGCAGTGCGCGGCGTGGCACATGGCGAGGCGGGCTGGGTGAGCCGCAAGGTAGCCGCGTTGCTCAGCGAAATCCTGCTGAAGGAGAAAGAGGGAGGCTCAGAATTGACTTCCCGCGAGTTGGAGGTACTGCGGCTGGTCGTTGAGGGCAAGACAAATGATCAGATCGGGATGGATCTGGGGATCAGTGTAAAAACCGTCGAGAACCATCTGCATGCCATCTTCCGGAAAATGGGGGTGATTTCCCGGGTCGAGGCAGCGGTCATGGCGGTCCGAGAGAGCCTGGTACGCTAGGACAAAAAACATTGCGGGGAGTAAACCCTAACCCTGGTTAGGGTAATTCCCTATTAAGTTTTCCAAGAAATCCTGTAAACTTCTAACGAGAGCTTTCTATTTATCCAGGAGAGAACGATTGTAGAGAGAAACTTAGCCGCAAAGACCCCAATCATGGAAAGACAGATTAAAGTCGTGATCGTTGATGATTTCCCCGGAGTGCGCGCAGGCATAAAAAACCTGCTGCAATCGGCGTCTGATATTATCGTTGTGGGAGAAGGGGCGAATGGCAAGGAAGCCATTGAGCTAGCTTCTTCAAAGCAACCGGATATTGTCCTGCTCGATGTGGAGCTGCCAGATCTGCGCGGGGATGTTGTGACACACCGGATCCATGAATCGCAGCCTGATATCAAGGTACTGGCCGTTAGCTCGTATAGCGACCGGGAATATATCCACGGCATGTTGGAGACTGGTGCTGCCGGGTACATTACCAAAGACGAGGCGCCGGCGATGCTGCTCGAGGCCATACGCAGTATTGTCCGTTCCGGTGGGAACTGGCTCAGCCCTCATGCTGTGAAGAACAGCAGTCTCACGCCTCTCGAAGAACAAATGCTGAGCAAACGGGAAATCGATATTCTGCGGCAGCTGGTGCTGGACCGCTCTGATAAAGAGATCGCCGATTTCCTGGATACGGATGAGAAACATGTGAAAAGTCACCTGAAACTTCTAATGACAAAATTCGAGGCGGAATCGTTGAATGCGCTTAAGGCGATGGCCCGGCGCATTCTTTCTCACTTAGGAATCAGGAAAAAATAGGGGCATGAAATAAATCTTCAATATCAGGGTGGCATTCGCCGCGTATGCGCTGCGCTTTTGGTTGAAGGCGCCTTCCCTCACATGCAAGCAGGGAATCTCCTGAGCACAGGTAGGTACATCCTCTATTGAGCAAAGCCTCTCTCCGCTTTATATTTATAAATAACAGACCACCTTTCAGAGCATACTTAGATGCATCGATCTGTTATCTATGGTTGGCTGGTCGAGAGCGACATCGCCAGAACGAGGATATTTGAGGAGAAGATGACAATTACAGAATTCTTGCCACTCTTGTTGATCGCAATGGTCGCCGCCAACATCGGGCAGTTAATCTTTGGTTATTCCCTCGGAAGATATGTAATGTCCCTCATTGTCAGTTTCATTGGTGCCTTCTTCGGGATCGGGATTGCGCGGTTGTTTGGATTTCCTGAGCTCCTTCCATTCATTATTCGCGGAGAAATGTTTCCGCTGATGTGGAGCATGATTGGCGCAGGTACATTGTCGTGGGCATGGGACTCGCTGACGCGTGGCGCTGAGATAGACTACCTGATCACTCAGGAAGTAAACCGCCGGGAGTAGTTTCAACGAGGTTGCCTCGTTCCGAGCAACATCACATCACTGACATCGAACTATGCAACTACTGAGTCTGTGCATGAAGACCACATAAGACGCAATGGAAACAAAACGAGATGCATGCTTGTTGAAAGGAGGTGGTCGCCGATAGAGTCGTAAGGTAATGTAAAAGCCTGTCGAGCAATGCAAGAGTTAAGTCAGACAGAGAGATAAAACAAGAAAGAAAAGGAGATATAAAATGAATCAAGACATCTTAGAAGGTAAATGGAAGCAGTTGCGCGGAGAGATCCGTGAGACCTGGGGTGAATTGACTGATGATGAGATCGATCAGATCGCCGGAAAGCGTGATAAGCTGGCCGGAACGCTTCAGGAGAAATATGGCTGGAGCCGGGAGGAAGCGGAGCGCCATATTGATGACTTCCTGATGAGACATGATGTGAGTGACCGCGTGTAAGTAAGGCTGCGCGGCCCATCTCTTCAACAGAGGGGCAGATCGCCCCTCTGTT
>DASTFG010000296.1:0-5071 GCA_035708785.1 Anaerolineales bacterium | reverse complement strand
TCCATGCCGCGCGCCAATTCATGCCCAACCCGTTCGATCCAGATGGGGCGGATCTTGACGAGCACTTTTTCGATGGGTGTAGCTGTTCTCTTTGGCATCGATCCGTAAGTCACCCTGAGCGTTTTCTCAGCGGAAAAGCGGCGCCCGTGGTGCGACCCGCTTCGCGGTGTCGCTCGGCAAGACTGAGCGATATGAATATCGCATCGCAAATCCGTTCCTCAGCAGGAGATTTCCCTTCGACATGGATTCGCCAGGCAGGCGCTACTCCTCAGCATGACATGCATATTGTATCAGGGTTGCCTGCTCTGTTGGGTGATCCATGCGTGCAAGGTTTCTCCCACGGCCTGCAGGCTTTCCGCAGAGACCTTATCGACTGTATCCTCTATGGTATGCCAGTAAGGATAGTCAAAATCAATGATCAGTACTGCCGGTATTCCTGCCTGTAGAAACGGCTGGTGATCGTCCTGCATGGAATACTTAGATTCCGTGATGAAATAGCTTCCATATCCCAGGTTTGAGGCCGTCTCCCAGATCCGGTCGGTCAATTCCGGGTTCGAATTCTGTTCCTTATAGATATTCAAATCGGCGTCCCCGATCATATCTACGACAACGACTGCACGCGGCTGGACAGGGTAGTTCCTGACAAATTCGGGTGAGCCCAGGGTCCAGTCCCAACCTTCGATGCGACCGTTGTCTTCGGCATCAAAGAACACAAGCCAGATGGGTACAGTATCGGCGGGGAATGAACGCGCCAGCTCGAGCAGGACCGCGACGCCGGACGCGCCGTCATTTGCGCCCGGTACCGGCTTTGAATGGTTTGCCGGGTCTGGATCATTATCGGCAAACATACGCGTATCGTAATGCGCGCCGAGAATGATTTCCGGCGGCTCATTGCCTCTCTTAGCGATCACATTGTAGATGGGATGCCCCAGGGCTTCGGCCTGCTGTACCTCGACCTGCCAGCCCGCTTCCACGAGCTCATCCTGCATCCACGCCCGGATTTTGGCATGGCCCTCGGTCCCGGGGATGCGCGGCCCGAACGCCACCTGGGTCTGCACATCCACATAGGCGCGCTGACCGTCGAATTCCTCGGGTTCGGCTGTTGCCGTGGGTTGGGTTGAGAGCGAACGCGCCTCACAGCCTATAGCCATCAACAACAGGAATACAAAGGCCAACGATGAAAATCTGGCGGTTCTGTTGCTCACGCTTCGATTTTGTTTTTCACAAACCGGGACGCGCCGCTGAGAGCGAGAGTCAAATCAGCGAGTGCCCGTTCTGCATACATTGCGGCGCGCTCGCGCTTGCCCAGCCTCGATGGAGTATCCAGCGGAGGCAGGATACCCAAATTGGCCTTCATCGGCTGGAAATCCTTGAGATCGGCATGTGTCACGTAATGGCAGAGTGCACCCAGCATCGTCGTCTGTGGAAGCGTGACCGTTTCCTCGCCGTGGTGCAGCCGCGCCGCGTTGATCCCGGCCAGCAGTCCAGTGGCGATATTCCCCATGTATCCCTCCACGCCTGTGATCTGGCCTGCGAAAAGCAGATCATCGCGTTGCACGTATTGGAGCGTGGGGCGGAGGAGCTTTGGCGAGGCGATGAACGTGTTCCGGTGCATCTGCCCGTAGCGCACGAACTCGGCCTGCTCCAGCCCGGGAATAAGGCGAAAGACCCGCTTCTGCTCGGGGAACTTGAGATTGGTCTGGAAGCCGACCAGGTTATATAGACTGCCAGCGAGATTATCCTGCCGAAGCTGCACAACTGCATACGGACGTCTGCCCGTGCGCGGGTCCTTCAGACCGACGGGACGCATCGGCCCGAAGGCCAGTGAGTCAACCCCGCGCTCGGCAATGATCTCGACCGGCAGGCAGCCTTCGAAAAAGTGCCCGGCTTTGACGCCGCTCCTGATCGTCTCTTCGAACGAGCGTAGCACGATCCTTTCTGCGTGTAGCAGTTCGTTCACGAAAATGTAATACTCTTCCTTCGTGAACGGGCAATTGATGTAATCGCCTTCGCTCTGTTCACCGGTGCCGTAGCGTGAGGCGCGGAAGGCGATCTTCATATCGATCGTATCGGCATGGACGATGGGAGCGATGGCATCGAAGAAAAAGAGGTGGTCTCCGCCGCTCAGCTCTGCAATGGAGCGCGAGAGGGCAGGGGAGGTCAGCGGCCCGCTGGCGACGATGGCCGGCGAATCGGGGATTTCCGTCACTTCCTCACGGACGATCTCGATATTCGGGTGGCTCGTTATGCGTTCGGTAACCAGCCGCGCGAAGAGTTCCCGGTCCACCGCCAGAGCGCCACCGGCCGGCAGGGCGGAGGCTTCAGCGCACTCGAGCAGCATGGAGCCGAGGATCCGTAATTCATTTTTGAGGAGGCCGGAGGCGCGGTCGGGCAGGTTCGAACCCAGAGAGTTCGAACAGACGAGCTCCGCCAGATCCTGCGTCTGGTGTGCGCCGGTCTGGGTGGTGGGCCGCATCTCATAGAGCCGGACGTTCAGTCCATGCTGGGCGGCCTGGTAGGCAGCTTCGCTGCCGGCCAAACCGCCCCCAATAACAATTAAGTCAGTCATAGGTTGATTTTACCATTGGCAGGGAGTGCTCTCACGGGCGAAGGGACGGCGCGGAGATGAGCGCTACAGCAGAGAAATGAAAGGTTGTATAATTAACCCGCAATGCTAGATCACGAGACGACCGAGAACCAGCTTAAGGAAGCCAGCCAGTTGACCGGCGTGACCTGGGCCGCCCTGGTTGAGCGCGAAGCGGGCAAGTGGCGCCTGCTGACGGTATACGACCTCGCCAAGAAGTCCCAGCCCGCGTTGACAAAATTCCTGGGCCAGGATGAGGTAGATTCCTGGCTGTGCGGCGCTCTGAGCGGCGGTCAGAGCCGCTCCGTTTCCCTGCCTGCCTCGAGCAAACTGGGCGTCGAGAGGCTGTTCGCTTTTCCGCTGCCGGGCGTCTCGCGGGTGCTGCTTACGGGGGCCGCCCAGTTGAGTAACGAAGCCCAGCGGATCTGGCAGCTGGTCGCGTCCATGATGCAGGCCGGATCGGGCGCCTCGGATGCCTCTGCTTCCTCATCGGTGGCAGCCTCGCTGCTCATCCCGGACCTGGCTTCAGATAACCCGTACGACCTGCCGCGTTCCCTCGACCGGGCTCTGGCTTCCTTTACACGCCTCGTTTCGGTCCAGGGCGGCTGGCTTGCCATCCGCCGCGGCGAATCCCTGGAGGTACACGCGCAGTGGGACGCGCCCTCCTGTTCCAACCTGGTCCTTTCCATTGATGCGAATACTCTGCTCAGCCGCATGAACCGAAATCTGACCCCCATCGTCGTCAACCGCGGCGATGAGCTTTGGTCCGAGATCCCGCATGAGGGATTGAAATCAAGTACACGTTTATGGGTCAGCGTGCCATTTGTCATCGGCCAGCGCTTGATCGGTACCGTGGTGTTGTGGAGGAGCAATGCGTTCCAGCGCGATGAATGGAACCGCCTGATCGACCTGGCAACGCAGATCGCACCCGCCATTGAAACGATCATCACATTTGCCGAGATGGCCGGTCACTTGCGGCGCTTGGGCACGCTGAACGATTTTGCCATCACGGTTTCTTCCGGTCGCAACCTGGATCAGATTGCGAGGCGCATGTTCGCGTTGCTTTCACGTGCATTCGGCACCGAACTAATCGGGCTTTACCTGCTTTCCTCCGATAACCGGCTCCTGAACGAATATCAAAGCAGCGATGGGAATATGACTTCCACCGTTCGCTCGGCCGATGAGCACCAGATTGCCCGCTTACTCAAAAGTGAACAGAAAATACGTCTTAGCGATATACAGTCGGACGGCGAGTTCCCTCTGTATGAGGGGGCGCTGTCCGGCTTATACGTTCCGCTCCGTTTCCGGGGACAGACCATTGGCGCCCTGTGCGTAGAAAGCGACCGGGCCGACGCGTTCAATCTGTATGATGAAAGCCTCATCGTCGTGATCGCCAGCCATCTGGCAAGTCTGGCAGATTACACCCGGCTGCGTGAGGAGGCGGAAGGGCGGGCGCGCAACCTGGGCCTGATCCATGAGGTGGTACAGCAGGTTATCGGCCTGACCGACCCGCGCGAAGTGGCAGAGATCACATCGGATCTGCTGGCGCGCTATTTTGCCTACGAACTTGCCGCGGTCTTCATCGCCGACGAAAAAGGGAATCTGACGATCGGCGGCTTTGGCGGCGCGAGTCAGAACGTCGTCAAGCGCGCCATGCGGTCATTCGAATATCCCGTCATCGGCGGCATTACTGGTTATGTTTTTGAGACAGGTGAAAGCATGGTCGTCAATGATGTTTTGCAGGACGCGCGCTATCGCTCCATCCGAGGCTGGCAGGCAGGCTCGGAGATGTGTGTGGCTATCCGCGAAGGGGTCAGGATCCTTGGCATCATCGATGTGGAGAGCAGTTCACGCAATGCCTTCACACACAACGACTTCATCGCCCTCGAATCCCTCGCAGGCATTCTGGCCAGCGTGATTACCAGTGCAGACCAGTACCAGCGCCTGCAGTCGACCATCAGCCAGCTGCGCTCCATACAAGTGGAGCTGCGCGCTCGCATGGAGGCACAGCGCTCGGCAGAAAACCGCCTGATCCAGGCAGCCAAGCTTGCTGCCGTGGGGGAGATGGCAGCCGGCATTGCCCACGAGTTGAATAATCCGCTGACGTCCGTCACTGGCTTCGCCGAGCTGGCATTGGAAGGTATGCCGGAAGGGACCGCCACCCATGCTGACCTCGCGATAGTCCTGCGCGAAGCTGTCCGTGCGCGAGATGTGGTGCGTCGGCTGCTCGATTTTGCGCGCCAGAGCGAAAGCACGCGTGCACGTGCGTCCCTGAACGAGGTGATCGAGGATGTCGTTGCCTTGAGCCGCCATCTGATTCACACCAGTGACGTCCAACTTGCGCTGGAGCTGGAAGAGGATCTTCCCTGGGTCTCGGTAGATGCCAACCAGATTAAGCAGGTCTTGCTCAACCTGGTACATAATGCCCTGCAAGCGATGCCCAACGGCGGTCTGATGGAGATCAAAACCGGAGCGGCCTCCCTTCAT
>DASTFG010000295.1:0-5293 GCA_035708785.1 Anaerolineales bacterium | reverse complement strand
CGTTCACCTATTTATGTTGATGAAAATCACGGAAACCCTATTTACTTTAGAGTGCAGCACGCTCAGCCTGCTTGACGCGAACGATCGCTTCGCTCAGAAGCTGCAGATGGGACCGCTGAAACTCCTCGTCGATCCACAGATACGTGATCGTTCCTTTTCTTTCGAAGCCGGGCAGGGACGCGACCGTTTTTTCGAACCGGGCAACCTCATCCGGGATGCAATCCAGGTAAGCAGCCGATTCGGACCGTGAAAGATCCCACTCGACCTGGATATGGGCGGGTTTTCTGCCGCGCGCCCCGGCCAGGACGACCAGATTGAATTTGCGCGGAATCTGCGAGCGCCTCCCGCTCCGGTGGGCCTTTGTCTTCATCTTGAGATAGACCCGTCCCGAACGCGGACTTTGGACCGTACCGCCGGCAGCCATCCAGTTCTCTATTAAATCCCGGAAGACGGCCCGCACATGTTCGGAGCATGATGCGAGTGTCGCTTCGATATTGTCCGGGGTTACGGGAGCAGCGGGCTCTTTTCCTTCCACCAGTTCCGGCTGCAGGCTTTTGGCCAGCGTCCTCATGGCTTTGAGAAGCACCGATGCAGCCCTGACATCGAATTGGCCGTTCATCTCGATGTGCGCGGAGGAGCCGGTGAGCCGCAGAGCTGCCATTTTCCCAACCTTTTTCTGATACAGATCGACAGACTCCTGCGGAAATCCTTTGAATTTCCGCAGCGAATCCCACGGCAGAGCGATCGCCGGCGGATGTGCATGCATCGCCGGCTGGAGGGCCGCCAGGCCCTCGCTGACGCCGGGGAAGAGCATGGCCAGGTGAACCGGCCGGCGCCCGTAGGGCAGATCCAGCACGATGGAGGCCGGCGTGGTCGCGACGATATAGCCCGACTTGTCCCATTTTTCCATAAGGAGCGTGAAAACTTTCTGGACGTCCGGCTTACATCTGGACAGAATACTGTAAATGATCTGCATTTCCCTCGGGGTCATTTTGATGTTCGGAAGGTCGGGCTCGGGGTAGGTCGACTCTTCGGGCGGCTGGATCTGGTAATAATTGCGGATGGCGGCTCGCAGCGCTGTGCGAACCTCATCTGCCCCGTTCAGCATGACGCGGATGATCGTATCGATGCTCTCCTCGCGGAACGACTCCAGGGGCAGGCAAAGCGTCAGAAAAACGGTGCTATCCTTCAACGCAAATTGCGCGCCCGGCATTTCGGACACTGCCGTCAGCAGCTGCATCACATCCCCCAGGCTCAGGATTTTCCCGTAGACAGGCATGACGACGACCGGCAGGTTGAGAACGGCAAGGTACGCCTCCGGATCCATTTCGACAATTCCCACAACGCCCATGACCTTTTCCAGGTTGACCTGCTGGGTCCAGATGCGGGCGATGTCCGCCGGGTCGTATTGATTGATATCCAGTACCTGCTCGACCATGGCTTCTAGCCTAGCCGTGATCTCATCGGAGGCGTCTGTGCTCATATCTCTTCTCTAACTGATCACCACGCCCGTGAGAATCCTTTTTCTCTCAGGAACAAAGACCTTCATAAACCCATCCAGCCTTTCGGGCTCCAGTTTCTCGAGAAACTTTCCTCCTCTCCTAAAAAAGGATCCAACGATAAAGCCATCGGCCAGAGGCAGATACGCCCGAATGTTCTCTGCGGTCATACCCGAGCCGACGAGTACCGGCAGACTTGTCACGCTCTTTGCTTTGCGCAGATCCTCTTTGTCCGGGTTTGTACCCGTGAATTGACTGGTGACAATCACGCCGTCCGCCAAGAAAAATTCCGCCTGCATAATTTCGTCTTTGATGTCCAGATCTATCGTCAGGGAATGGGAACCGTGCTTTTTCTTGACGTCGGCAAATACCTTAATACGTTCGGCCTGCAGCTCTTTTCGTCTTCTCAGTATTTTCCCAGCCGAGCCATTGATGATACCGCTTCCACCGACATGCGCAAATACAAAGGCCTCGACACGGATGTAATCAAGGTCTGCCTCCGCCGCAATTTCCAACGACGTGATATTGGCAGCCTCGAGCATTTGGACGCCGATCGGCCCCTCGAACCTTGCCCTTGCCTCTTTAACGATCCGGGCCATGAGCGCAACGCCTTTTTCATCCAGAGGCGGCTGAATATAGGGCAAGTCGTGGTCGTTCTCAAAAATAATGCTATCCACCCCTGCCTTTCGATAGACATCAAGGTCTGCCAGAGCCTGGTCCAGAACTTTTCGATCGTCGCCATCATACAGAGGCGATCCTGGAAGAGGCAGAACGGCAACCATTGCCGCCAGAAATTTGGGAGGAAGCATTCTCCGAGTTTCCATGTATGAATATCTCCGGGGAAGTATATCAAGGATCACTCGGGCAGCGCGGGCGCCCTCCGGGAATTCCTGTTATGCCGCTTTTTTCAGGATACTTTCAACCAGCGGATCACAATGCGACCAGGCCTCCAACACGAACAGGGAAGCGGCCAATAGCTCGCAGTCATAAAACAGGCTGGAGGGGAACCCTGCGCCGTGGTAAAGGCTGTAGCCTGCTGCCTGGATCAAGAGGGAGATGTGCACATTGTCGCTTTCGAAGTCAACCACTGGCGCCGGGAGCTCTTCCAAAGCGGAGTCGGTGCCATCGTGCCCCTTGACGGACCTGCCAAGCAGAACACTCACGGCGGCCTCCAGCGGCGCTTCCGCCCCGGAATTGAACCTTCCTTCGATATGCCTGGCGAAGCGCTCCCAATCGGGCTGTGAAGGGCTATGGTTTCTTCCAGGTCTTGTAAAGCCTGCCTGGATTAGCGCATTCTCGAAGGAGCTATACACGGCATAAAACTCGAGAGCAAGCTCTAGCTCTACATCCGGATTGTCTTCCGCAAAGAACTTGGCGTTCTTGCTTCCATTATCTTTCCTGAGGGACATTGTTCCTGTTCCAATTCCTGCGCGCGAATGAGCGGTGTTGCGATTGGCCAAGGATACCCGAAAAATCCAGACTGTGACAAATTTCCCTGCAAATGACAGCGATTTGCAAGGTCACCGTAGTGCAGAGGCATCCTATAGGCTAAGTTGTCCGCATGACGTGAAAACCTCTACTATGGTACCAGTTGGGGTTGGTAAATTCGTTGCAGGAGCCTGCCCCTCCTCCCGTCCCTTGTGTTTCACAGTGACCTTCATCGGCAGCCTTTCCGGTCTCTCATACTCGAACCGCCGCGGGCAGAGTAACCCTCGCGCGTCCACAGGCTACCTGGACTGCTACATCCCTTTGCCTACACGATATGGGGAAGGTATATCCGCTCTCCCGGAAACCTCCGGTTGTCCGACAAAAGGTCAGGGGACCTTCGCCGAGCAGGTGATGGGAGTAAAATAGCGGGAAGTCCATTTCAACCAGAATCACAAAGGAGGATGCCATGAAGAACCTTGGAACACTCGTCGAAGTGCAACTGCCAGCAGACGAGCTCGAGCGGACGGTATCGTATTACAGGCAGATGGGCTTTGAGGTCGCTTCCCGGCAGCCGTGGGGAATGGTGCAATTGAAGGAAGGCAGCGGCGCGACGCTGACCCTGTTTCCGAGGGAGTTCTGGCCGGAGACCGCGCTGGCTTTCGAGAGCCCGGACCTGCTGGCGCTGAAGCGCGAGCTGGCAGACCAGGGCATCCCGCTCGAAGAAGATAGCGTGGATCTGGAGCCGCCGCGCCTCTCATTCCGCGATCCCTCCGGCAACCTGATCTATACGTATCAGGGATGGGTGCAGAAGTGACGAAGCGGTCCCGTAACGTGTCATACATTTCCAAATCAATCTGATAAGAGCTGCTCGCGCTGAGCGGAGCGAACCGACAGGGGAGTGCAGTCGAAGCGCAAAGTGATCACGCCATCTGTACGTCTCGACTGCGGGTTTGGGCGAGCCCGAAACCCTCCGCTCGACGCGAATGATATACCAGGTTCAATTGTTAATTTACAGTATCTCGCGGTCCGAGCGCGCACACCCGTCGGCCCGCTGTTTCCAGGCAGCCTTCGTTTTTTGTCTGAATTCTGAGATCTTCGGCCCGGTCGGGGTGGGATCAGGAAACCTTACACCGCTCCGGCCCCTCGGCTACGGCCTGATGACCTGTCCCGGGTAAATGCGGTTGGCATTCGCGATCCCGTTGACGGCCTGCAGGTAGCGCCAGCTCAGGCCGTAGTAACGCGCGATCGCGCCCAGCGTATCCCCGCGGCAGACCAGCCAGTACGCGCCGTACATATCGGCATTGGGACCACAGTAACCGACGGGACCGCCGCCGGGCGTCCCGTCCGTATCATCCCCGCCGGGGATTGTGAGCAGCTGTCCCGGGTAGATGTAGCGGTAATATCTTGTCCAGGGATTGGCTGCACGCAAGGCCGAAAGGCTGACGCCGCACTTGCGGGCAATCTTGGCCAGCCAGTCGCCGCGCTGGACGACGTACGTGCTCCCGCACCACGAGTGGGCCTGTACATCCGCGACCGCTGCCAGACTGGACAGCAACAGAATCAAAATGAGACTTGCTTGCAGGATGCGCTTCGAAGACATACCATTTTCCTCCTTGCAGTGAAAGCATGAATAACATGACTGCAATCTCAGTGTACAACTTTCGAAGCGGAATTTCAATCATGAATTTCTGACTGACTTGGCGTAGTCAGTGCCCTTCGCTACGCTGCGCGGAGGCCGTCGCCGAGCCTGTGGATCATCGCTTACTTTGGCTCGATATTGCCGTCCGCATCGGTGGCTTTGTCTTCCTCGGTCTTATCCTGTCCGACGCCTTCGCGGAACGCCCGGATGCCCTTGCCGAGCTCGCCTGCGATCCTGCCGATTCGCCCCGGACCGAATAACAGCAGGACGATCACCAGGATGATGATCCATTCAGCACCATGGGGTAATCCAAACATGCGTTACTCCTTCACTTAATTTCAGTGCTACACGAAAGTAGGAGGAATACCGAAATCAGGGGTGCGGGCCCTTCGGTGCCTGCACCCCTGATTTTGGGCTTCTCCCAATGATTTCGTCATCGACTGAGTTTCATAACTTATCGTACCACATTCGCGGGGCAGGTCGGAATATCAACACCGTATGATTTGCCACACTCGCGCCTGCACTTAGCCGCGCAGCGCTACGTGCAGGTGTCCGACTTACACAGCATTGAGAACAAAAGCACCTCATGTACGTGTACACAGGAGGTGCCTGGATGCTGCGCCGAATGAAAGAGGCCGGAGGAGACCTGCAACAAGCGCCTACTTCGGCTCGATGTTGCCGTCTGCATCTGTCGGCTGGGCTTCATCGGTCTTATCCTGGCCCAGAC
>DASTFG010000294.1:0-3194 GCA_035708785.1 Anaerolineales bacterium | reverse complement strand
ATTAAGAGTCAACTGCTCTGCCATTGAGCTACGGGGCCAATCGTGCGGACGGTATTATACCCGATGAGGAACCCGTGTCAATAAGTCACATATGTTCAGCGTAATTATTACGCCCTGCCGGCGAGCCCGGCAGGGCGTTCTATGAGAGTCGATGTCTGAGAAAGATCTAGCCTTCAGAATTATCTTGCCTCCAGTTGACGGACAAAGACATCACGCACCGGCGCAAACTTGAACTCCTTCAACAGGGCCCGCAGCCGGCTTTCAGTCTTGGCTATATTAACATAATGGCGGAAACGAGAAAGCAAAGGCGCGCCGCGTATACGGGGCTGCTGAGGGTCAAACTCCCAGGGATGCAGGTAGACGACCGCGGGATTTTTCTGCGAGTTAAGATGGCGAATAGCATGACGCGTAATCCCCAGCGGGAAAAGCCGGAAATAGCCGCCACCTGCTACCGGCCAGTTCTGTTTGGCCAGGCGTACTGTACTGACCGGAAACTCCCATATACCGGCGTCTATCCTGTTGGCGAACCGATTGGCGTTACCGATGCCATATCTATCGTGAGCGGCCAGGGGAAAGATACTCGAGTCGTAGCGTAAACCAAAGTCGCGCAGAATAGCCAGCGCCCACAGGGATTTCCTAGTGATCGAGAACGCGGGGGCGCGATAGCCTACCAACCGTAGTCCGCCAGCGGCCCGGCCGATCGCTTCAAGCGAATTGCATAAATCATCGGCGAATTCATCAGGTGTCTGGCGGTAAATCAGCTCATGCCAATAGCCATGCGTCGCTATTTCGTGACCGTTCGCAGCGATCTCTCCAACGAGATCCGGATAACGATCGGCGATCCAACCCAGCACAAAGAACGTCGCATACACATCATATTCCGCAAGCAAACGCAGAATACGCCGGGTATTCGCGACAACCCGACTGGGATAGCGATCCCAGTCAGATCGGCCAATGACCGTCTCAAAGGCATGCACCTGAAAGTGCTCTTCAACATCAATGGTTAAGGCGTTAGGGATTGTGCTCATGTGTACCCTCTAAAATTCGACCACGTGCTCTGGATTGCAGCGAGATCTAAAATAGAACGTGAATCCGGTTTAAAATAAAAGAAGGCACAGTACTATTCCTTGCCGCACAGGCAGGAAGATGTACTGCGAGGGTTGGTCCACTGTCAGACGTTGGCAGCGCGGGCAGTGAACCAACTGTGAGGCCTGGGCCAGTCACGCTGTGGCTGGCCCTTTATACAGTTCTAGGGTGGTGAAACTTGTTCAAGGATTTTCTCCATAACCTCCTGGTTCTTAATATTGAGTTCGGGAGCCGGGGGTCGCTCTCCGATAATCTTCGCGGGAATCCCGGCCACGATCACGTTTTCCTGGGTAATACTGCGGGTCACGACGGCTCCCGCCGCAACTAAGACGCCGTTCGCTATATGGGTTCCGGCGGTGACCACGCAGTGTGCTCCCAGCCATACATCATCCCCGATCACGATCGACGCCTCTTTTCGTTCCTGGAACGTCATGGGCTGACCCTTGACTATGCCATGATTACCTGAAAAGATGCAGACGCCCGGGCCCATCAGCAGGTTGTCACCCAGAACGATTTTCGAGTTTTCACCGGCCCAGATGCAGCACAGGTGATTGATGTGGGAGTTCTTACCCACGTAGACGTTCTGGGCATTTCTGATGGAAGCCGTCGCGTGAATTCTGGCATCCTTTTGGGCATGGATGGTGGCTCGCCAGGCGACGTGTTCGTGAATGTAGTAAGCAAAACTGTAGAACAAAGCGACAAGGAATCGTAGTGAGAACGTGTGACGAATGATTTCCCAAACATGTTTGCCCATCTTATTCCTCCAGTCTTAGTGATGGGTCGAGCGCTACTTCTTGCGGGCAACCACAAAGATCGAAGGGCCGACCACCGCCCGTCCATTGCTGAGCTTGGAGAGAGCCTCTACTGCACCATAGCCCGCAATCTTAAGTACGGTTACGGTGAGGCGCCTGAGATTTGCGCCTATGGACGATCCAGGTTGCCAGGGCACATTCGGCATCTCCAGGTACGGCCTAGAATTCACAAACGTAACCTCTCGATAGCCTAGCCTCCGGAAAAGCAGGGACAAGGTATTCGGATGGAATGTATAAAGGGCGGGACCACAGAAAAATTCTTTTTCCCGGCCGAGCAGGCGCTGCAGGAGTAAACTCACCTCCAGCGGTATCAAATTAGGTGTGCGCAGGATCATGATTCCATCGTCTGCCAGCACTCGGTCCATATCCGCCAGAAAAGCCGCAGGGTCCGGCAGGTGATGGAGAACCTGGGCGGCGAAGATCGCGTCGAATTTCTTCCCGGGGAACATCGCACTCGAGAACGGCCCATTGATCAGCTCGAGTCCATATTCTCTTCGGGCGACTTCACAGGCGATACCCGACGGCTCGACGCCAGTCACATCCCAGCCCGCTGCGCGCGATACGGCAAGGAACGTACCGATCCCGCAGCCAATATCCAGGACGGCCCCACCTTGCGGCTTATGATGGTGCAAGAGCTTGAAAGCCTCGCGAAACACAGGCTCACGATTTTTGCGCTTTTCTATCTCTTCGTCTGACCAAAACTCTTCCTGCCAATATTCGTCCAGCTCAGCGACGGATTCGTGCTGCTCTCGAAAGGCCACTTTGCATTCCGAGCATTTGACATAGTAGCCTCTCCGGACATATCGGCTGTCCGCGGCACCGCAGATCGGGCAGCGTGTTGCGTTTAATGGGGTGTTGACCATGACTGAATTCAAAGCTGCTATCTCCTTTCAAGGACCGATTCATATACGGTCGTGGTACGCTCAACCAGGCGATCGAAGGTAAACTTTTCCTCATAACTCCTGCGGCCCGCTTCGCCCATACGGATGCGCAGCTCGGGGCACGTGATGAGCTCGTTCAGGCGATCACGCAGCCGGGCCGTATCTCCAGGCGGGATTACGAAGCCGGTTGTCCCGTCCACGACGGATTCCTTAACTCCACCTACATCGGATGCCACGACTGGCAGACCGGCACGCATTGCCTCCAGTATCGATCGGGGAAAGCCTTCCCACTTGCTGACGAGCAGAAACGCCTGCGCTTTGGCGAGCCGCTCGGGAACGTCACGGCAGAAGCCGGGGAATGTCACCCGCGGCGTTAGACCTAGCCTTTGGGTCAGCTCTTCGAGTTGTCCTCGGA
>DASTFG010000293.1:0-4506 GCA_035708785.1 Anaerolineales bacterium | reverse complement strand
TGGGCAGCTTGCAGCTCACCACAGATATGCGTTTTGTACATTGTGCGCCTCCAAACTCTTTTTACCACGAAGGACACGAAGGGCCACAAAGCAAATCTGAATAGACATTAATCCTGTGCCGGTTGCTCCCCTTGTTGATCTTTGTGTCCCTGGCGGTTAAGTATAGACAAAATAAATCGCCCTTCGCTATTGCGTTGGGCGATCCGTTTTTCTTCAGAACGTACTTTTAACCGGCAATGCTTCGCCCAACGATTCGAAGATCGTCATTGTCATTATTATTGCGATTGGCAAAGCAGAATGGGTCTCGCATGGTGACGGCATTATAGCACAGACCTATCATTCCAGTGGAGATTTGGCGCAGGAGTCGCGTTTGCAGACCGGGGAAAATGCTTTTCTTGCCTGCATTGCACTATCATTATTGTAACTTCATTAAGGCATTGGTGTGGTATTCTAGTAAAGTAACCTTTGCTTTTTTTGGGCGTCATGCCAGCGGCATGAATTCCATGCTCCCAGGCAGGAATCGGCGGAATTTGTTCTTTTTTCGATAGGTATTATATTTTTCTAGCAGCACAGATCGCTGCCTGAGGAGATCGCTTGCTATGGGTTCAAGCCCGGCCAAGAAGTTTGAAAATGATGGGATTCCAAGCCTGTCAATCCTGGTTGTCGATGACGATGAGTTAAACCAACGTTTAATGCGCGTACTGCTGACGCGCAGTGGTCATCGCGTGGATGTGGCGTCCAATGGCCTGGAGGCCTTCGAGGCCGTTAAGCGCAAGAGATATGACATTGTCTTTATGGATCTGCATATGCCGGTCATGGACGGGCTGGAGGCCAGTCAGCGAATACGCGCCTGGGAGAACGGAGGAACTCATACGTTCATTGTGGCTTTGACCGCAAGTTATCTTCCACAAAACGGCCAGACCTTGTTTGAGGCCGGGATGGATAACTATATTGCCAAGCCTTTTGAGATCGAGCATATCCAGAGGCTATTAAAATATAGCTCTCGAGCTCGCTTAACATCGCCTTCTGATGCGAACGGCGCGCCTGCCGTTGGATCCGTGGAGCAGGTTCTTGACACTGCTCTTGGAATTCAGCAGGTCGGTGGAGATCCAGAGAGTTACAGGGAACTGCTGGCCGATTTCGTGCAGGAGCTTCCTGTCAAAATTCAACTTATCTATAAGTCTTGGGAGGCTCGCCAGGTCGAAGAGCTCTCACGAGCAGCTCATAATTTGAAGGGGGTGGGGGCCAACCTGGGAGCGACGCAAATTTCTCACCTTGCCAAAAGGCTTGAAGAGCAGAGTGCCGGGGAGTATACTGAAGGCCTCAGGGAAACGATCAATGATCTTGTCGTCGCTGCGCAGATTCTGTCCGGTTATGCAAAAGATCATCTAAAGAGATCGGACAATTAGGTCTGTAACTTTGTAAGACTGCACTTATTTCCTGGAGGAAGCTATGCGGGTGTTGTTAATTGATGATGAACAATTTTATTTCAAGTTAATTCGTAGTGCGCTCAAAGCGGCGGACTACGATTTGGAGTATGCGAAATCTGGGAATGAAGGTCTGGCAAAGATCCCGTCTTTTAATCCTGAGATGCTGATCGTTGATTTAAAGCTGCCTGAGATGGATGGTTTTGAAATCCTGCAGCGCTTGCGCCGGGACCCGAAATTCAGCCATACCCCTGTGATCGTAATTACGGCGAAAGATGAGTTGAGCGAGAAGCTTAAGGCATTCGAGCTGGGCGCGGATGATTATCTTGTAAAACCCTTCCAGCCTGAAGAGCTGGTCGCTCGAATGGGCATCCTGGCGCGCCGGGGCCGGGCAATCCAGATGGCGCGAAAGGATGCGACAGACAAGAAGATTTCAACCGTGCTGACTGTTCACAGTTTGCGCGGCGGGTTGGGCTGTTCCAGCCTGGTGGTCAACCTGGGCCTGGCATTCTACAAACTCTGGGGGAAGCAGACGCTTCTCATCGACGGCGTATTGACTGCCGGCCAGGTGGCTTTGATGCTGAACGCCAAGCCGACGACGACCTGGGAAACCCTGGTCGGCGTCGAGACGGAAAATCTGGATGATGCTGTCGTGAGCGACCTGATGCGACTGGATCAAAGCGGCGTGTATTACATCGCCTCTCCGCGATATCCGATTGCCGCCGATACGTTTTCGAATGACGCGCTGCAGCTCCTGATGGAAAGGCTGAAGAACAAAAACGATTTCATCGTGATCGATACATCCCACGATTTCTCGGATATGACCATTCAAATGCTCAGTATGTCTACCAACATCCTGGTCGTCATGGCGCCTGAGATGGGATCCCTGCGCACGACGATGAGCGCGTTGGAGATATACGACCGGTTGGGTATTTCTCTGGAAAATGTTAAAATTGTCTTGAACAATAATTCTCCCAGCCCTGCCATCAAGCAGACCCAGCTCGAGAAGGTACTGAAACGCCCCATGGATTTTGTTCTGCCGTATGAAGCGGGCGAGGTCAGCAGGGCCCTCAACTTTGGCAGGCCATTTATCCTCGAAAACCCCGACCTT
The DNA here is from genome assembly GCA_035708785.1 of Anaerolineales bacterium. Lineage (GTDB taxonomy): Bacteria > Chloroflexota > Anaerolineae > Anaerolineales > Villigracilaceae > Defluviilinea. The sequence goes on along the minus strand of DASTFG010000293.1, from coordinate 1,968 downwards.
CCATTGTGCCTCCAGTTGGAGAAAATGGCATACCTGCTGAGCGATGAATCTCATAAGGCGATTCCACCCGCCGTGCCCTCACCTACATGGAAACGGGTAACAAGTCAATTGTCCAAAGCATAAACAATGCGCGCGAAAAAACGCCATCCCAGCTTTGCAGCCTTTTTGATCCTTGCCATAGGACTTCCGGGTTTTATTGGGATCTTGGTGGTTCGCGCGAAAACGATTACTTATGGGCCGGAAGGATTGCTTCCCAGGGTGCAGGTCGCGAACACCTCTACCTCGACGCCGACCTTTACCCCGACGAATCCGCCGCCTGCCTCCCTGACGGCCGCTGGTCTGCCAGTCATTGACCTGACCTCACCCCCGATTGCCATCACGCTCAGCCTGCATGCGTTCATCCGCGCGCCCAGCGGTACAGTCGCGCGGCCCTATGTGATTCTGACTGCTTTTGCCTCGATTCCGCGCACGGGTTCAGTTGGCATTCGGGGCGTGATGGATTCACAGGAATTTATCTGCCCGACGACTCCCTGTATACTCTATTTGCAGCCAGGCTCGATAAGATTTGTATTTCAGGCTTTTTCCGATCTTGGTGAGACCAGTGAGGAGGTGATCGCCTCTGTCAATGTTACCCAGGTCGAGAACGGTTATCTGGTTGTGCTCGAATCGGTCAGCCAGTTCACCGTGTTCACCGATTCCTGTTCTCAGGTATGGGGATTGCAGAGTGAACAGGAAGTCAGGTGGGACGACTTTGTGCAATTCCCTTACCAGCTCAATACCCGGAAAACACTGCACTATCTCGCCACACAACTGCTTCTTACTGGCATCGTGGACGCAAGCGATTGTCCCGCCGGCGGCCTGAGCATAGGTTTGGATTGGCCAACGGCCTGTGGGCTGGAGCGGGCAGCCAGCGAGATGATCGAATGGCAAAATCAGTATGACGACTATATCTGGCTTGTAAGCAGGGATGATGGGATTCCGCCAAAGATATTAAAAACACTGATCGAAGTCGAATCACAGTTCTGGCCGGGAAATCAGCGCTTTTATCTCGATGAATATGGACTCGGTCAGGTTAGCCAGCTAGGTATGGATGTCCTGTTGCGCCGAGATCCCGCTCTGTACCAGAGGTTTTGTGCAGCTGTCCTTGCGGATTGTACAAGGTCCTATGTGAGCCTGGATCCGACCCAGCAGGCGATGATCCGGGGGGCCGTTCTGAGCTCCATGGATGCTACTTGCCCGACCTGCCCCTATGGTCTGGACCTCAACAAGGCGAAGGAAAGCGTGCTGTTGATCGGAAAGCTGCTCGAGGCCAACTGCCAGCAGGTGGAAGCGATATTGGACCAGGTCGTTCTTCCCGACCCGGATGCGGACGCGGCCACAGCTACCGCTGCAGTTGCCACGGTTGCCGCAGGCGGGAGTAGCGGTGGTACCACATATGAAGACATGTGGAGGTTTACGCTCTCCAGTTACCACAATGGGTCAAGTTGTTTGCAGGAAGCCATTCGGACAGTTCGTAGAGCCCATCTCCCCATCACCTGGGAAAATGTCAGTCAGGAGTTGTCGTGCAGGGGCGGAGCGGATTATGTGGATGGATTCATGGCGAATTTGTTTTCATTTGATCTTTATCTCTATGAGCCCAGTGATGCGGATATCCTGCTCGCGCAGGCAACAATCGTGCCGACGCGCACACCCGTTCCGACACCGACGGTCTTTGTCTCAAGCGCGCAGGTGAGAGTTCAAGTATTCATGGATCGCAACGGCAATAATCTACCCGATGAGGGCGAGTGGATTGATGCGATGCGAGTGCAGCTCAGCACGTCCACGAATCAACAATTCGAGCAGCGAACACAAAATGGGATTGCGATCTTCGATATGTCGGGATTTACGCCCGGCATTGGGATTACCGTCAGCCTTCCGGGTCTGTATCGAAGTGAAAGCTTCGAGCTGCCTGAGCAGGGCGAGGTGACT
>DASTFG010000292.1:0-4232 GCA_035708785.1 Anaerolineales bacterium | reverse complement strand
ACGAAATTGATTCCGCAACACACCGAAGGCGCCCGCGTGGAAGAATTCTCAAGTAAAAGTCGAGGCAAGGCGTATCGTTTGACGATTCCCGTGGGACCGGGGAACAAATATCGCCTTGCACAGCTTGATGACTATGCGCAGACACCGAGGAGCAAATTCCCCCTGCGGTTCCCACAAAGCCTCAGCCTGTCCGCGCGGGCCTCGAGCGGCTCCATCCCCGGGACCTGGGGCTTCGGGTTCTGGAATCATCCGTTTGGCCTCTCACTTGGCTTCGACGGCAGCGGATTGCGCCTCCCTACTCTGCCGAATGCCGTCTGGTTTTTTCATGCATCGAAGGAAAATTACTTGTCGTTCAGAGACGGTTCGATTACGCCGCCAACCAACGGCGGCTCCGCTCCCCCTTCGGGGACTGCGCAGCGCGACATAGCTGCAAATGGCTTTCTCGCCCAGGTATTTCGCTCGCCAAGGTTTCACCCCCTGCTAATCTTAGCCGCTCTCGCATTTCCCTTTTCGCGCAGGACGGCCCGCCGGTTGATGGGAAGAGTGATCGGCGAGGACGGGATAAATTTGAGTAGAGTCGACCAGCCGGTCGACCCCACACAATGGCACCGCTACCGGCTCGACTGGCGCGCGGAGGGCGTCTCGTTCGAAGTGGATGGAGCTCAGCTGTTTGAGTCCCCCGTCAGCCCTCATCCCCCGCTCGGACTCGTCATCTGGATCGACAACCAGTACGCGGCCTTTACCCCCGAAGGAAGAATCGGGTTCGGAGTCCTGGAAAACCCCGAACCCGCCTGGCTGGAAATCCAAGACCTGGAGCTGCGCTAGAGGTTCGGCCAGAAACCCGGCACGAACACCCGCAGCAGCGCGTCGATGATCAGGCCAAGGATCAGCAATCCACCGAACTGGCGATTGTGGAAGAAGGTCGCGGCCGAGAACCAGGTCGGCCAGGCAGGATAGCCTTCGGGCGGCGCGGCAGGTCGCGGCTGATCGAGCAGCCTGATGGCCCTCCAGGCATGTTTGAACGCAAAGAGGACGATGAGCATGGCGGGGGTGAAATAGCGCGGCACAAAGACCAGATATAAAATGACCGCATAGATCAGGATCAGCGCGACCTGATCCACGCGCCGGGCAGCCGCCTCCCCCACACGTACCGGGAAGGTACCCACACCTTTGGCTTTGTCGTCATCGTGCTTGTCGATATGCTTGCCAATATTGATACTGGCAACACCCAGACCATACGGCACACCGGCCAGGACCACATTCCAGTTCCAGACACCTGAGAGCACATAGTATACGCCGGCAATCATGATTGGCCCCCAGATCAGGAAGATGGCAAACTCACCCAGCCCCCAATATTTGAAGGGATAGGTATAGGCCAGCAGCACCACCGCGCCCAGGGCAAACAAACCGATCACCACCGGGCTGAAATTCGTGTAAACCAGGGCATAAATACCGGCCAGGGTTGCCAGCACCCCGCTGACAAAGAACCAGCGCAGTTGCTGTGACTTCGTAAAAAATCCCTGCACCAGCGGATGGACGCCGTACTGGGTGCGGAAGTAATTGTCCTTGTCCACGCCGCGGCTGTAGTCGGTGTAATCGTTCAGCAGGTTGTTCGTGCCGTGGGCGATGAAAAGGCCCAGGGTAATGATCAAGAATGGGATCCAGGAAAAATAGCCGTCGCGCCAGGCCAGGAGTCCCGCGATCACACAGGAATAGACGGTGACGAGCGTCACCGCCGAACGTGTCGCGATCAGCCACTTGGAGACAACGTCGAGCTTCTCCCATTCCTCCCTTTTCTCCATCTTGATCAATTGCCAGATGGCTGTGCGCCACATTGCAAAATCGATGTGCATAAATCTCTCTCCTTTTGAGTCGATACTGTGTTTGTGCGAATTCTCTCAAACCGGATTATACTACCAGTTTGTGAAATTGGATACAATCAATCCGAATAAAAAGAGCAGGAAATAAATTCCTGCTCCTGCGGGTCGCTTGGTCTACGCGTTGTCCCGCAGTTTAACTGCGGGACAACAGGCTACTCGACCACCGGGCGTTACTCTGCTCAGCGCGACGAAGTGAGGCTAAACTTTAGCGCCAGAAGTTTTGCGTAAACGGCAAAAGGCGCAAGACCACGTCGATGAGCAAACCGAACATAAAGAGCGAGCCGAACTTGCGGTTATTGAAGAATGCATACCCGACAAAATACAGAGGCCAGCCGATCTGCCCTTCGGGCCGGGTCTCTGGTTTGGGCTTCAGGAACACGGGGTGGATCTTCAGGAACGTAGGCAGCGCCAGAAAAACGATCAGCATGACCGGCGTAAAAAACCGGACCGCAATCAAATATAAAGTGAAAAGGTAGGGTGCGATCATCATCGCCAGCACTGCATAACGGGAGGCTTTCTCGCCGATTACAACCGGCAGGGTATGGATACCCTTTTTCTTGTCCATGTCGAGCTTGTCGATGTGCTTGCCAAAGATGACGGTGGTCACGCCCAGCACATAAGGGAGACTGGCCATGACGACATTCCAGCTCCACTGCTGCGTGAGCACGTAATATCCGCCGCCGATCATCAAGGGCCCCCAGACGATCAGCACCGCGATCTCGCCCAGTGCCAGCCCTTTAAGGGGCCAGGTATAGAACAGGAGGAAAAACGCGCCGAGCCCCAGCAGCAGCCAGGCGGTCGCGCTAAAGTCCGCATACGCGATCAGATAGATGCCAAAAGCCAGGGCGATCAGCGCCGTTACCGCAAAGTAAGTGAGGTGCTGGCGCCTGGTCATCAGGCCGCTGGCGATGGGCTGCGCGCCGTAGATGTTACGGTAATAATTATCCTTATCCACGCCGCGCACGAAGTCGGTGTAATCGTTGAAGATATTGTTGCTGGCATGCGCCAGGATAAGGGCCAGCGTGAGGACCAGCCAGGGGATGAAGCTGAACGAGTTATCCCGCCAGGCGAAGAGTCCTGCCAGCGCCGCCGAGATAAAGGTCATGATCAGGACCGCGGCGCGGGTCGAGATCAGCCACTTTGAGATGACATCCAGTTGGTCCCACTCGGTTTTTGATACTTCCGGAATGACCCTGAGCGCTTTGCGCCACATTGCAATATTCATTCTGTGCTCCTTAGCTGTTTTGCGTAATTATACCTATTCCGGTCCGATTATTTTTTGGAAACCGGAGATTCTCAGCAAGCATCTAGACACGATTACCCTTCAGGGGATTGGCGGCCGCGGCAGCGAAAAATAGAACGTCGCGCCCTTGCCTTCCTGACTCTCCACCCAGACCCTGCCCCCGTGGAATTCAACGATCCGTTTGACCAGGGCGAGTCCCACACCGGTCCCCTCGGTCTGCACATCCAGCTTGTCGAATAGTCCGAAGATCCGGTCATTGTGGTCGGGTGAGATGCCAATTCCGTTATCCCGCACAAAAAAGACCGACTTGCCCTCCAGCTCACCCTGCCCGCCGATCTCGATCCGCGGCGAGGGCTGGTGCCCCATGAATTTCGCGGCATTGTCGACCAGGTTTTGCAGCACTTCCTGAATGCGCTGGCGATCGCCAAAGACGGCCGGGAGGTTTTCCTCGACGTCCACGGCAATGCCGCGTTCTGAGATGCGGCCATGGACAAGCTCCAACACTTCCGCGGCCAGTTCGTTGAACTGGATGTGCTCAGGCTGGTTCGTCAGACGGCCAACACGGGAGAGCTCGAGCAGGTCGTTCAATAACCGCTCCATCTTCGCGGCTGCTGCATGAATACGCTGGATATCGGACTCGAGGCGCGCGACATTGCCGCTGCGCGCATCCTCTTTGATAAACCCGAGAAACCCTCTGATTGTGATCAGCGGAGATTTCAAATCATGTGAAACCGTGTAAGTGAACCGCTCCAGCTCGGCATTCTTTGCCTCGAGCTCTTCGATCAATTTTTCGCGCTCCGATTCCACCCAGGTACGGATCGATACGTCACGCACCATTGCCAGAACGGTATCTGTCCCGGCAGCCGCGATGCGCGCTTCGAAGGTCTTGTTCTCCCCGTCCTGCACCATCTGGTATTCGAAGGCGCTGACATGGCCTGATTCCAGTGTGCGCTTGATGGCAAAGGCAGTTTGTTCTGCCAGGGGCGGCAGGACCTGTGCAATGGTCTTCCCGATAAACTCTTCTGGAGGCAGGAGTGGTTCACTCGTGCCCGAAGGGATGAATTGCAGGATGGTTCCATCGCGTTTCAGCTCGAAGATCATATCCGGGA
>DASTFG010000291.1:0-3552 GCA_035708785.1 Anaerolineales bacterium | reverse complement strand
CGAAACGCGTCGTGCGCCGCCGCGGGAGGAGCATCCAGGCTGAGGGCGATGCGCCGGATACCGGCCTCGCGCGCTTTTTGTAATCGTTCAGGAGTGGGCAAAGCCGTGGCTGTTGGCGTGAGTGAACAACGCAACCCCTTTTGCGTGGCATAAGAAATCAGTTCGAAGAGATCCTTGCGCATCATCGGATCGCCGCCTGTAAAGATCAGGATTGGGTTTCCGAATTCCTTGATGCGGTCGATCAAACGCAGCGATTCTTCCGTGTTCAATTCACGCGGGTCTGCACGATGCTGGGCATCCGCGCGGCAGTGCACGCATGCAAATGCGCAGGCTCGCGTGACTTCCCAGGCGATGGTAAAAGGTGATTGGCTGAAATCGGCCACTTGCATGCGCTGGTCATGAAGATTGCGCTCGCTGGCGGCGCGTTCGGTGAGGTTGGTTAATGTCATTGGAGCTTCCTTTCGCCCTGAGCGGAAGTCGAAGGGCACTTCGATAAACGCATCACAGTCGCTTCGACTGCGTGGCACCGGGTACCACTCCGCTCAGCGCGGTATATTATTTCAGCCAATTTGCCGCATCCACAGCATGATAAGTAATAATGATGTCTGCTCCGGCACGCTTGATGGAAGTCAATGTTTCGAGCGTGACCTTAGCTTCATCCACCCATCCGTTCGCGGCCGCAGCTTTGATCATGGCGTACTCGCCGCTCACGTTATAGGCTGCGAGCGGAAGTTCCGGGAAGGTATCTTTCACGACGCGAATAACATCCAGATAGGCAAGCGCGGGCTTGACCATCAGCATATCCGCGCCCTCATCCACATCGATCGCTGCTTCCTTCAACGCTTCGCGTACGTTGGCGGGATCCATCTGGTGGGATTTGCGGTCGCCGAACTTCGGCGCGCCCTCTGCAGCTTCGCGGAACGGACCGTAAAACGACGAAGCATATTTCACCGCGTACGATAAGACCGGAAGGTTTTCGTAACCGGCTCCATCGAGGCCTGCACGGATTGAGGCCACCATGCCATCCATCATGCCGCTGGGAGCAACGATATCCGCACCGCAATCGGCGTATGAGAGAGCAACTTTTACAAGAATGTCCAGGGTCTCGTCGTTGAGAACGTACCCTTCGGGTAAGTTCTCGTGAAGGAGTCCGAAGTCTCCAGACCTGAGACCAGCATCTGGGGATGTTTGGTTCCGGGTATTGAGTATCCCGCAATGTCCATGGTCCGTGTATTCACATAAGCACACATCGGTCACCACGATCATCTCAGGGATTTCCTTCTTGATGGCGCGGATCGTCTGCTGGACGATCCCATCGTCCGCGAAATTCTCCAACCCAACAGGATCCTTCTCTTCAGGAATGCCGAACAGGATGACCGCGTTCACACCGGACTGCATGGCGGCTTCCGCTTCACGAACGGCTTCCTCCACGGACAATTGGTACACGCCGGGCATCGAGCTGATCGCGCTCCGGCCGAAGCCATGCCGCACGAACAGCGGATAAATGAAATCGCGCGCGTTGAGCTCGGTCTCGCGTACTAGGGCGCGGATGGCAGGAGTCGTGCGCAGTCGACGAGGACGCGTTACGAGTGACGATTTCCGATTGAGGATTGACGATTGACGATTTTCGAGTGCCGCCAGAGTCATCGGACCTCCGTTCCATCCGCGATCCTGAGTATGGCTTCGGTCAAGCCCTCGGTCGTATATTCCTTTGCCACGACCAGATTTGTTATCCCTGCTTCACGAGCCGCCTGTTCCGTGATCGGACCGATGCATGCAAAGGTTGGGTTGCCAGGTAAATGCTGCGGATCCAGTCCATTTTCTTTGGAGATTGCTACGAAGTTTTGCACGGTCGAGGGGCTGGTAAATGTGATGACATCCACGCCGGACTCGAGCGTTGCCAGACCTTCAGCCTCCGGCTCTGCAGGCAGGGTTTTGTACACGGGGATCTCATGAGCGATACCGCCGGCTTCCGAGATTGCCTCCGGCAAGGCCTCCCGGGCGATCTCGGCACGCAGCAAGAGGACCCATTTACCGCGCAAATCGCCCAGACCGGGCAGGATCGCTTCGGCCACAAATTCCTCGGGGACAAAATCAGGCGTGACGCCGCGCGTTTGGAGCGCCTCGGCGGTCTTCGGCCCGATCGCGGCCACCTTTGGCCCTTCACCCTGCCCCCTCCCAAAGGGAGAAGGAGAAATTCTATTGAAGACAACTTTTACCCCATTCACAGATGTAAACACAACCCATTCATAGCAATTCAAGCCGGCCAAGGCACGATCGAGCGCGCCGTTATTTTCGATGGGGAGAATTTCGATAACCGGAAAAAAGACCGGCTCGAAACCTGCCGAGCGCAATCTTTCGGCGAAGTCATCGGCTTGCAGACGGGGACGGGTGATGAGAACTTTCATGATATTCGGGATCCCTTTCTTTAGCGGAGAGTAACCGGTCTTACAATTTCGTCTGCGCCTCGAGCAATAGCCTGCCGGGCAAGTTCGGCCCCGAGGCTCAGCGGATCGTTTCCTTCACCCGAGACCCTGATCGTCAGCCTGCCATCCGGGGAGGCGACCAGACCCGTCAAGTGAATCGTTTGATCCGCGGTCGCATACGCGGCGACGGGCACCGAGCAGCCGCCACCGAGGCCGCTCAGGAAGGCACGTTCGGCAGTGACAGCGCTCCTTGTGGAGTCATCCTCCAGTGCGGCGAGCAGATCGAGGCTGATTTGATCGCCGGCGCGGCATTGGACGGCTAGCGCGCCCTGTCCGGGCGCGGGCAGCATCACATCCAGGGGCAGCCACTCGGTTATATGCTGATCCAAGCCCAGGCGAGTCAATCCTGCCCCTGCCAGGATGATGGCATCGTACTGGCCATCCATGGCCTTGCGCAGACGCGTATCCACGTTACCGCGCAGGGACTCGGTACGAAGGTCCGGGCGGAGAGAAAGGATCTGGGCCGCGCGGCGCAGGCTCGACGTTCCGACAGAGGCGCCTATGGGTAAGGTCGAAAGTGTAGAGCCGCGTGCGGAAATCAACGCATCGCGCACTTCCGCGCGGGCAGGGATCGCGCCAATCGTCAGACCGGCGGGGTTCTCGACGGGCAGGTCTTTGAGCGAATGCACCGCGCAATGCACGGACCCGCTCAAGAGTTCCGCTTCGAGTTCCTGCGTGAACAACCCTTTCCCCCCGATCTCTGGGAGAGGCTTATCGAGGATCTTGTCACCCTGGGTGGTAATGACCTTCTCCTCGCATGCCAGGCCGCGATGGATATTCTTCAGGGCAGTCATGACCCACTGCGTCTGCCAGCGGGCGAGGGCGGATGGGCGGGTGGCGAAGATGAGTTTCATCGTTCAGTAGCTGCCTAGCTCGTCAGTCGGCGGCGGGAGAGATGGGACAGGAGTCGCCGGCGAATCTGCATAAGCCATCACTCTGCAAGCCGAACAAGGTGCGGGCCACCGCAGCGTATTCCGGGGCATGCGGGCAGGCTGCCTCGGCACGCAGACGCTGGGTGGGCGCTTCCAGAATCTTCTTAACCAGCGCCTGGGTCATGGCTTCGATG